>NZ_JBSIBZ010000075.1:0-49368 GCF_058245575.1 Streptomyces sp. UF-297
GGCTGCGGGCGCGCAGGCAGCGGGCGCGGGAGACGCGCCGGATGCCCCGGCTCCCGGTGCCCCGGCCCCCGGCGCCTCGGCTCCGCGCCGCTCCCGTTCGGCGAGCCAGGGCTCGGCGAGCCAGCGCGCGGCGGGCCCCGGCGAGCACACTCCCGGCGGCGAGCAGCCCGGTACGGAAGCCTCGAAGCGTTCCTCGGACGCCCCCTGGCACCACGCCCGCCCGGCCTTCGACGAAGCGCCCAAGGGCGAAGCACCCAAGGGCGAAGCACCCAAGGGCGAAGCACCCAAGGACAACGCACCTGAGGAGGCCGGGCCCAAGGCCGCCCCATCTGAGGAAGCGGAGCCCAAGGACTCCACTCCCAGGCCCGCCGCGCCCAAGCAAGCCCCGCCCCAGCCCGACACCCCCGACCCCGCCGACCCCGACCCCGGCACCGACCCCGACACCACGACAGGAGGCGGGAGCGCCCCATGAGCGACGCCCTGGACATCGCCCTGCGCCTCATCGCCGTCTTCGTCGTCTTCCTGGTCTTCCCGCTCCTGGTCGGCCAGACCGAGCACAAGGTCATGGCGCACATGCAGGGCCGCCTCGGCCCCATGTACGCGGGCGGCTTCCACGGCTGGGCCCAACTGGTCGCCGACGGCGTGAAGTTCGCGCAGAAGGAAGACGTCGTCCCGGCCGGCGCCGACCGGCGGATCTTCCAGCTCGCCCCCGCCGTCGCCCTGCTGCCCTACCTCCTGGTCCTGATCGCCATCCCGATCGGCCCGGACAACGCCGTCGGGCAGGCCGTCGACGCGGGCATCTTCTTCGTGCTCGCCGTCATGGGCGTCGGGGTCCTCGGCTCCCTGATGGCGGGCTGGGCCTCGGCCAACAAGTTCTCGCTGCTGGGCGGTCTGCGTACGGCCGCGCAGCTCATGGCGTACGAACTGCCGATGCTGCTGGCCGCCGCCTCGGTCGCCATGGCCGCCGGGACCGTCTCCCTGCCGGGCATCCTCGACGCCTTCCACTGGTGGTGGGTGCCCTGGCAGATCGTCGGCGGCCTGGTCTTCTTCACCGCGGGCCTGGCCGAGCTGCAGCGCCCGCCGTTCGACATGCCGGTCGCCGACTCCGAGATCATCTTCGGTGCGTACACCGAGTACACCGGGCTGCGCTTCGCGCTCTTCCTGCTCGCCGAGTACGCGGGCATCGTCGTGCTGTGCGCCCTGACCTCCGTCCTGTTCCTGGGCGGCTGGCACGGCCCGTTCGGCGCCGACGGACTGGGCTGGCTCTGGACGCTGCTCAAGACCGCGATCCTCGCCTTCGGCGTCATCTGGCTGCGGGTGAGCTACCCGCGGCTGCGCGAGGACCAGCTGCAAAAGCTCGCCTGGACGGTCCTGATCCCGCTCGCCCTCGCCCAGATCGCCCTCACCGGCGTCGTCAAGGTGGTGATCTCGTAATGGGCATCCCCGGCAGCGGCCTCGCCAAGGGCCTGGCCGTCACCCTTCGTACGATGACGAAGCGCTCGGTCACCGAGCAGTACCCGGAGGTCCAGCCCGACCTCGCCCCCCGCACCCGCGGCGTGATCGGGCTGTTCGAGGAGAACTGCACGGTCTGCATGCTGTGCGCCCGCGAGTGCCCGGACTGGTGCATCTACATCGACTCCCACAAGGAGACGGTGCCGCCCGCCGCCCCCGGCGGCCGCGAGCGCAGCCGTAACGTGCTGGACCGCTTCGCCATCGACTTCTCGCTGTGCATGTACTGCGGTATCTGCATCGAGGTCTGCCCCTTTGACGCGCTGTTCTGGTCCCCGGAGTTCGAGTACGCCGAGACCGACATCCACGACCTGACCCACGAGCGCGACAAGCTGCGCGAGTGGATGTGGACGGTGCCCGAGCCGCCCGCGCTGGACCCGGGGGCCGAGGAGCCCAAGGAGGTCGCCGCCGCCCGCAAGGCCGCGGACAAGCTCGCCGCCCAGCAGGCCGCGGAGGCGGCAGCCGCCCAGCAGCCCCCTCAGCCCCAGCAGTCCCCGCCGCACTCGAACTACCCGAAGCTCCCGAAGGAGGAAGCGTGACGCTCGCCGCCGCGGCCCAGCACGGCTTCCTCTCGCCCACCGGTATCGAGATCGCCTTCCTCCTCGTCGGCATCGTCACCCTCGGCGCGGCCGTGGTCACCGTCACCACCAAGCAGCTGGTGCACGCCGCCCTGTGGCTGGTGGTGGCCCTCGGCGGGATCGCCGTGGAGTACCTCCTGCTGACCGCGGAGTTCATCGCCTGGGTCCAGGTGCTGATCTACGTCGGCTCGGTCGTCGTGCTCCTCCTGTTCGGACTGATGCTCACCAAGGCCCCCATCGGCCGCTCCCCGGACGCCGATTCGGGCAACCGCTGGGCCGCCCTCGCCGTGTCCGTCGCCTCCGCGGGACTGCTGGTGTGGGTCGTCGTGGACGCCTTCCGTACGACCTGGATCGACCTGGACGGCGCCGTCCAGGGCTCCACCGAGGTCTCCGGACGCAGCCTCTTCCAGCACTGGGTGCTGCCCTTCGAGGCGCTGTCCGTCCTGCTCCTCGCCGCGCTCGTCGGCGCGATCGTGCTGTCGCGCAAACACAAGACCGAGACCGCCCGTGCATCCGCGAAGGAGACGCGCTGATGCATCTCGCCTATCCCGCCGTCCTGGCCGTCCTCCTGTTCTGCGTCGGCCTGTACGGCGTCCTCGCCCGCCGCAACGCGATCCTGGTCCTGATGTCCGTCGAGCTGATGCTCAACGCCGTCAACCTCAACCTCGTCGCCTTCGACGTCTGGCTGCGCGACAAGCTCCACGCGGGCCAGGCCCTCACCCTGTTCACCATCGCCGTCGCCGCCGCCGAGATCGGCATCGGCCTGGCGATCGTGCTGCTGGTGTACCGCAACCGCGGCAGCTCCGACGTCGACAAGCTCACCGACCTCGCCGAGCGCCCGGAGCCGGACGACGGCGAGCACGAGATCGCCGCCCGTCAGCCGCACCACCAGGCGGAGGCCGCCGCGTGACGACCACGACCACCGCCGCCGTCCTCGTACCCCTTCTGCCGTTCCTCGGCGCCGCCTTCGGCCTGCTCCTGGGCCGCCGCGCCCCCGGTTTCGTCCGCCCCCTGGCGATCCTGCCGACCCTGGCCGCGACCGCGCTGGCCATCGCCGTCGCCGTCCGCCAGGGCGGGGGAGCGGGCAGCGGTACGGCCCCCCTGGACGCCGCGACCCGGCTCACCCCCACCGGCTCGGTCCCCATCGACCTGGCCCTGCACATCGACGGCTTCGCCGCCCTGGTCGCCGTCCTCGTCGGCGTCGTCGCCTGCAGCGTGCAGATCTACTCCACGGGCTATCTGCGCGACGACCCGCGCTACCCCTCCTACGCCGCCCTGGTCTCCCTGTTCACCGCCGCCATGCTGCTGGTCGTCTACTCCGGCGACCTGATGGTGCTGCTGGTCGGCTGGGAGATCATGGGCATCTGCTCGTACTTCCTGGTCGGCCACTACTGGGAGACCGAGGCCGCCCGCGCCGCCTCCCTGAAGGCCTTCCTCGTCACCAAGCTCGGCGATGTCCCCTTCCTGATCGGCATCTTCGCGCTCGCCGCCGACGCGGGTACGTTCCGCATCACCGGCATCCTCAAGACCGTCGCCGTCGGCGGCCTGGACCACCCCACCCTCATCGCGCTCCTGCTGCTGGCGGGCGTGGCGGGCAAGTCCGCGCAGTTCCCGCTGCACACCTGGCTGCCCGACGCGATGGCGGGCCCGACCCCGGTCTCGGCCCTCATCCACGCCGCCACCATGGTCGCGGCCGGCGTCTACTTCGTCGCCCGTCTCCTGCCCGTCTTCGCGGCCTCGGCCGCCGCCCTGGTCGTCCTCGCCGTCATGGCCGCCGTCACCATGGTCGGCAGCGCGCTCGCCGCCCTGGCCCAGGACGACATCAAGCGCGTCCTGGCCTATTCGACGGTCGGCCAGCTCGGCTACATGACCGGCGCGCTGGCCGTCGGCGACCGCGGCGCCGCCGTCTTCCACCTCCTGTCGCACGGCGCGTTCAAGGCCCTGCTCTTCCTCGGCGCCGGCGTGATCATCCACGCCGCCGGCACCAACTCGCTGGCGGCCATGTCCCGTATGACGGGCCTGGCCAAGCGCATCCCCGACGCCTACTGGACGATGACCGTCGCGCTCCTGGCACTCGCCGCCATCCCGCCGTTCGCCGGCTTCTTCTCCAAGGAAGCCGTCCTGGGCGCCGCCGAACACGCCGCCACCGGCCAGGTGCACGGCGCGCTCGGCGCCGTCCCCACCGCCGCCGGCTGGACCGTGCTGATCGCCGGACTGCTCACCGCCCTCCTCACTGCCGCCTACGCGATGCGCCTGTGGCTGCTGGCCTTCCACGGCAAGGCACTCGGCCCGGCCATACAGCAGGCTCCCGACCACGGCAGGCAGCCGATCGTCATGAACGCGGTGCTGTGGGTGCTGTTCGTCCCCACCGCCGCGCTCGGCCTGGCAACCCCCCTCCTGCCCGACTGGTTCGACGGCCGCTCGCTGACCCCGACCCTGACCACCTCCGTCCTCGGCACGGGCGTGGCCCTGGTCGGCGTCCTGGTCACCTACGCCGCCTGGCGCCACACCACGGCGCTCGCCGCCCGTACCCCCATCGGGGCCGTGGCCACCGACCCGGACGCCGCCCCCGCGGTCTCCGAGGAAGAGGCCATCGCCACCCACACCTCCGCGTACGGCGACATCGCCAGTGCCCCGGACCCCGCAGACCCCGGCCGCCTCCTGCTCGGCCCGCTGCACCGCCACGCGGCCACCGGCTTCCACCTCGACGCCGTCTACGCCGCCGTGTTCGTACGGCCCGTACGCGCCGCCGCCCAGCTCGTGCGCTTCCTGGACCGCGAGGTCGTGGACACCTACGTACGGGGAGCGGGCACCGCACCCCGCTGGCTGGGCGCCGCCGTCCGCCGCGCCCAGACCGGCAATGTGCAGACCTACCTCGGCGCACTCCTCGCGGGCTCGCTCGTGCTGGCCGTCGCCGCCGTCCTCGTCGCCACGGGAACGGGAGCCTGACCGTGTCTCACACCGCCCTGCAGATCCTCCTCGCCGCCCTCGTCGTGCTCCCCCTGATCGGCGCCGTCGCAGCCCTCCTGCCGGCACCGCCCGGGCTCAAGGGCAAGAACCCCGACCAGGCGGTGCTGCGCCACGGCGTCACCGTCACCGGCGTCGTCCTGGCCGCCTCCATCGCCCTGGCGGCCGGCTTCGACCACGACACCCCGGCCGCGATGCAGGCTCAGACCGATATCAGCTGGATCCCGGCGCTGGACATCCGTATCCACCTCGGCGTCGACGGCATCTCGCTCCCCCTGCTCGTCCTGACCGCGCTGCTGACCTTCCTGTGCGCGCTCTACTCCTACTTCCACCTGCCAACGGGCCCGTCACCCAAGGCATTCGTGGCCCTGCTCCTGGTCCTGGAGGCCGGCACCCTCGCCACCTTCGCCGTCCTGGACCTGATGCTCTTCTTCCTCGCCTTCGAGATGGTCCTCATCCCGATGTACTTCCTCATCGCCCGCTGGGGCGGCGACCAAAGGCGGGCCGCCGCCTGGAAGTTCATCCTCTACACCCTCCTCGGCTCCGTCGTCATGCTGCTCGGCCTCCTGCTGATCGGCCTGAAGTCCGGCACATTCGACATGGTGGCACTCGCCACTGACAACGGCCCGAAATCCCAGCTCAGCCACACAGTTCAGCTGCTGGCCGTGCTCGCGATCGGCATCGGACTGGCCGTCAAGACCCCGATGTGGCCGCTGCACAGCTGGCTGCCCGACGCCCACACCGCCGCCCCCACCGTCGGCTCCGTCCTGCTGGCCGGCGTCCTGCTGAAGATGGGCACGTACGGGTTCGTCCGCATCGCCCTGCCCATCGCGCCCGACGGCATGCACACCTTCGCGCCCTACCTGGCCGCCTTCGCCGCCGTTGGCATCATCTACGGTTCGCTGGCCTGCCTGGCCCTGGCCAGACGCGGCGCCAAGGGCGACCTCAAGCGCCTGATCGCCTACAGCTCGGTGGGCCACATGGGCTTCGTCCTGCTCGGCATCGCGAGCATGACCCCCACCGGCGTCAACGGCGCGCTGTTCGCCAACATCGCGCACGGCCTGATCACCGGCCTCCTCTTCTTCCTGGTCGGCGCCCTCAAGGACCGCTACGGCACCAGCGACCTGGACCGGCTCGCGGGCACCACGGGCGCCGCCCTGTACGGCCGGGCGCCCCGCCTCGGCGGCCTCCTCGCCTTCGGCGCCGTCGCCTCCCTCGGCCTGCCAGGACTCGCCGGATTCTGGGGCGAGATGCTCGCCATGTTCGGCGCCTTCAAGCCCGCCGACGGCCTCAGCCGCCCCGCCTTCCTCACCTTCATGGTCATGGCGGGCATCGGCACCCTGCTCACCGCCGCCTACCTGCTCGTCGTCGTACGCCGCGTCTGCATGGGCGCCAAGGAGACGGCCGAGAACGCCCCGGCGGCCCCCCTCGCCCCGGCGGCCCCCCTGAACCCGGCGGCCGCACCCGCCCCGGCGATCCCCGACATCCGGACCTACGAGTACGCGTCCTGGACCCCCCTCGCCGCCCTCACCGTCCTCGCCGGACTCTGGCCCGCGGCCCTCCTCGGCCTCACCGACCCGGCCGTCCAGCAGCTCCTCAGAGGAGGCAACTGATGAGCTCCCTGGTCCAGTCCGTCGACTGGCTCGCCATCGCCCCGCCCACCATCACCGCCGTAGTGGCGCTGATCATCCTGGTCACCGACCTCTTCCTGCCCGCCGGCAGGAAGCACCTGCTGGGCTGGATCGCGCTGGCGGGCCTGGTCCTGGCCGGGCTCTCGCTGCTCCCCCTCCTGGACGGCGACCGCTCCACCTTCTGCCTCACGGCCGAGCCCGACGTCTGCAGCTACACCGCCGACCACTTCGCCCTGGTCATCCAATTCCTGGTGCTGGCGGGCGCGCTGGTCACCGCCCTGCTGTCCGTCGACCCCGTCAAGGACCAGGGCCTGCCCACGGGCGAGTTCTGGTTCCTGCTGCTGTCCTCCGCGGCCGGCGCCGCCCTGCTGCCCGCCTCCCGCGACCTGGCCACCCTGGTCATCGCCCTGGAAGTGGCCTCGCTGCCCGCCTTCGCCCTGGTCGGACTCAAGCGCGGCGACCGCCTCTCCTCCGAGGCCGCCCTGAAGTTCTTCCTGTCCTCGGTCACCGCCACCGCGGTCATGCTCCTGGGCGTCAGCTTCCTGTACGCCGCCACCGGCAGCCTGCACCTGGCCCAGGTCGCCGAGGCCCTGACCACCACCGACCCCCAACTGGCCACCCTGGCCAAGGCGGGCGCCGTCCTGACCCTGGTCGGCTTCGCCTTCAAGACCGCGGCCGTCCCCTTCCACTTCTGGGTCCCCGACACCTACGTCGGCGCCCCCCTCCCGGTGGCCGCCTACCTCTCCGTCGTCGGCAAGGCCGTCGGCTTCTCGGGCCTGATCCTCGTCACGGTCCGGGCCTTCCCTTCGTACGCGGACGTGTGGGGCCCGGCCGTCGCCGTACTGGCCGCGCTGACCATGACGGCGGGCAACGTCGCGGCCCTGCGCCAGCGCCCCGACCGCGCCCACAGTGCGGTCCGCCTGCTGGCCTGGTCCTCCGTCGGCCAGGCCGGCTACCTCCTGGTCCCCATCGCCGCCGCCGGATACGCCGACGATCCCGCGCACGCCGTGGGCTCCACCGTCGCCTACGCCCTGATGTACGCGGCCGTGAACCTCGGCGCCTTCGCCGTCGCCGCCCTCGTCGCCCGTACGGCCCCGGCCAACCGCATCACCGACTACCGCGGCCTGTACGCCCGCCGCCCGCTCGCCGCCCTCAGCCTCGGCTTCTTCCTGCTGTGCCTGGCGGGCCTGCCGCCGGGCATCATCGGCCTGTTCGCCAAGGTCACGGTCTTCTCCGCGGCCGTCGACGCGGGCCTGGGCTGGCTCGCCGTCGTCATGGCCGCGAACGTCGTCATCGCGCTCTACTACTACCTTCAGTGGACCGCGGTCCTCTTCCGCGCACCCGAGGCGGCACAGGCTCCGGCGGGAGCGGAGCAGGCACCGGCGCAGGCCCCCGCCGAGCGCCCCCGCGTCCCGGCCGCCCTGGCCACCGCCATCACCCTCGCCGCCGTCCTCGGCATCGCCCTCTCCGGCGCCCCGCAGCTCGTCCTGCGCTTCGCCGCGGGCGCGCTCCTGTAACCCACGGCGGCCCCTGCCGCCCCATCCCCGCCCAGCACGGGCACGCCCACTCGTACGGGCGTACGCGTTCGCGCGTGCACAAGGGAACTAGCTCCCTTCATCTGGCGTTGACCAGTCAGGAAGGATCCACTGGAAAGTGGAGAAGACCAGCAAAGGGTTCCCCTGCCGCACCACTTGGAGGGCGTACCGTGCACCGCCGGCACAACGGGCTCAGGACCGCAGTCCTCCTCGGGGGGCTGTCCGCACTCATCATCGCCATCGGCAGTTTTTTCGGCCGTACGGGACTGATCATCGCGGTCGTCGTCGCTCTGGGCACCAACGCCTACGCGTACTGGAACAGCGACAAGCTGGCGCTGAAGGCCATGCGCGCCCGCCCCGTCAGCGAATTCGAGGCACCCCAGCTCTACCGCATGGTGCGCGAGCTCTCCACCCTCGCCCGCCAGCCCATGCCGCGCCTGTACATCTCCCCGACCCAGGCCCCCAACGCCTTCGCCACCGGCCGCAATCCGCGCAACGCCGCGGTCTGCTGCACCGAGGGCATTCTGAACCTGCTGGACGAGCGCGAGCTGCGCGGCGTCATCGGCCATGAGCTCAGCCACGTCTACAACCGCGACATCCTCATCTCCTCCGTCGCCGGCGCCCTCGCCTCCGTGATCATGTTTCTGGTCAACTTCGCCTGGCTGATCCCCATAGGCCGCTCCGACGACGACGAGGGCCCCGGCTTCCTCGGCATGCTCCTGATCATGATCCTCGGCCCGCTCGCGGCCACCTTGATCCAGCTCGCCGTCAGCCGCTCCCGCGAGTACGCCGCCGACGCCACCGGAGCCCGGCTCACCGGCGACCCGCTCGCCCTGGCCTCCGCCCTGCGCAAGCTGGAGTCCGGCACCCAGCAGCTCCCGCTGCCGCCCGAGCCGCGCATCGAGACCGCCAGCCACATGATGATCGCCAACCCCTTCCGGGCCGGCGAGGGCATGTCGAAGCTGTTCTCCACCCACCCCCCGATGCGCGAGCGCATCACCCGCCTGGAACAGATGGCGGGCAATCGCCCCTGAGCGCCCCCGCGCCCCGCGACGGTGCAACGTTTCACCGGCCCGGGAGCGTCTACCGGGACAGAGACCATCTCCTGTGTGCCCGTGGAAGGCTGCCGCTCATGAAGTTCCTCCTCAACATCATCTGGCTCGTCCTGAGCGGCCTGTGGCTGGCGATCGGCTACGTCGTGGCGGGCCTGATCTGCTGCATCCTCATCGTGACCATTCCCTTTGGCATAGCGTCCTTCAGGATCGCGGGCTACGCCCTGTGGCCGTTCGGCCGGACGACCGTGGAGCGCCGCGACTCCGGTGTCGGCTCGGCGGTCGGCAATGTCATCTGGATCGTCTTCGCGGGCTGGTGGCTGGCGCTGGGGCACATCATCACGGGCCTCGCGCTGTGCATCACGATCATCGGCATCCCCTTCGGCATCGCCAACTTCAAGATGATCCCGATCTCCCTGATGCCGCTGGGCCGCGAGATAGTCCCCACCGACCAGCCCTTCGCCACCCGCTGACGACGGCGGCCCGAACGCGGCAGGACCGTCACGGGCGAGCGCGGCAGGGCCGTCACGGGCGGCCCGAAGCCCCCTGGCCCGGCGCGGGGAGCGGGCCGCCCAGGCCGTCCAGATGGCGCTCGACGATCTGCCGCATACGGGCGGGCGGCATCCGCTCGGGATCGGTGACCGCGTGCAGGGCGATGCCGTCGAAGAGGGCGTGCAGCCGGGCCGTCTCCAGCTCTGTGTCCGTACGGGGCGCCAGCTGCCCGGCCTCGGCCAGCAGCCCGACCACCGTCCGGCACAGCTGCTCGATCCGCCGGCTGCCCTCGGCGTTGAGCCGGCGCGCGGCCGGGTCCACCAGCGCCCGGGCCAAGAACGCCACCCACACCTCGTTCGCCGTCAGCGACGGGGTGTCCACCGGCAGGATCTGCTCCAGCAGCGCCGACGCCGCAGCGCGCGGGTCGGCGGGCGGCTCGTAGTGCGCCAGCCGCTGTTCGACCAGGTCGAAGACGACCTCCATGGCGAAGTCGAGCAGCTCGCCCTGGCTGGTGAAGTAGTGCTGCACCGAGCTGGGCGACCAGCCCGCCTGCCGGGCCACGGCGCGCAGCGACGCCCCCTGTACGCCGCGCTCGCGGACGACCTGCCACACGGCGGACGCCAGCTCCCGCCTGCGCTGCGCATGGTCGACGATCTTCGGCACGGCTCCTCCGGGACGGTGACGGTGACGGGCACGGGGACGGCGGGCAGCGGCCAAGTACGGTACGCCCCCGCCAAGACAGCGGGCGGACAGGCCCTCACCGACGGGCCCCCACCGATAATGACGTGCGTCCGGGTCCCGCCGCGTCTACTTTTTAGTGCAGTCGACCGAAAAAAACGGGGGAGCTCATGACCCAGGCCACCGCCACCACAGTCACCGCCCGGCCGGCGCCCGCCGCCCTCCGCACGGCCCTGGGCCGCGCCCTGCTCGGCACGCTGGTCATGGCCTTCGCCCTGGGCACCGCCGGCGCCCTCGGTGAGCTCGCCCACCTGCGCCTGGGCGTCGACGGCACCGCCCGCCTCGCCCTGACCGCCGTCCTGTGCGGCGGCATCGCCGTCCCCCTGGTCCTGCTGCTGCGCCTGCGCGCCGACCGGCTCCCGGCGGCCGGCCTCGGCCTGACGGGCCCCGCCCGCAGCCTGCGCTCCTTCGGCCTCGGCCTGCTGGTCACCGGCGGCTCGGCGGCCGCGCTGCTCGCTCTGGGGACCGCCGCCGGATGGCTGCGCTGGGGCCCGCTGGACGCCCCGCGCCTGCTCACGTACCTCGCCGTGAACGCGCTGATCGCCCTGGCCCTGGAGGCCGTCCCCGAGGAACTGGCCCTGCGCGGCTACGTCTACGGCTCCCTGAACGCCAGGCTCCGCCGCTGGACGGCCTTCGGGTGCACCACGCTGCTCTTCATGGCCGTCCCCGCCCTCTCCAACGCCGTCCAGTGCGCCGTCACCGCCCTCCTGGGCGGCCCGCTGCGCAGCCCGGGCCTCGTACCGCCGGGCGAGGACCCCTTCGCCTACCTCTTCCTCATGGCCGTCTTCGGCTTCGCCCTGCTGATCGCCCGCGCGGCCACCGGGTCCCTGTGGACCGGCATCGCCCTGCACCTGACCTTCCTGACCGTCAACCGCGTCACCTTCTTCGGCCGGCAGCGCGGCGCCGGCTGGTCCGCCGAGATCCTCTCGCCGGACGCGGCCCTCCTCGTCCCCGCCTACCTCCTGCTCGCCGCCGCGGTCCTCGTCGTACTCGCCCGGCTGCGCGGCCGCCGCATCGGCTGGCGCGACCGCGCCCCGGAGCGTCCGGCGCCTCTCACGCCCGGACGATCCCCCGCACCCCCTCGAACCGCTTGAAGCCGACAGGACGCACCCCCGGGATGCCCTCCAGCACGCTCATCGCCGGAGTGCCGGGCTGGTTGAGGGTCTCCACGACGCGCTGGTGCGAGGCGGCATCGGTCCACTCGCTGTAGTTGACCACCCGGGTGCCGTCCTCGCTGATGAGGAAGTTGGACGAGATCCCGCCGGGGTGCGGCTGCTCGCCGCCGAACAGCTCCAGCAGCGCGTCCACGGCCTTGCGCGCCGCGTCCTCGTCCGGCGTCTCGATGGCCACCCGCACGACGCACCCCGTCGGCCGCTCCTCCGGCCGCAGCATGCTGCGATAGAGCCGGTAGCGGCCGGGGCCGGGATTCTCCAGGTCCCCCAGCGCGGCCCTGACCCGCTCCCGCAGCCCCGAACCCTCGCTGTGCACGAACTCCTCGTACGCCGCGTCGTGCGTCCACTGCGCGTAGTTCAGCACGGTCCTGCCGTCCGTACCGGCCAAGGAGACCCGCGAGACAAAGGCTTCCGGCAGCGGCGTGCGCTCCCACGCCTCGGCGACCTTCGCCATCACCTCCCGCTGCCGCCCGGGACTCCCCGCGTCCCACTCACTCATCAGTACGGTGCCCACGCCCGCCCGGCGCACCTCGGGCAGTACGTCCCTCAAGAAACCGGAGTTCGAAGTCATGCGCCCATCCTCGAACATCAACTGCGCTTGAGGTCAAGCGAGTTGCGGCCACCGCCCGCCCCGCCTCCGAAACGCCGCCGGGGCGGCGCGCTCCAGCGCACCGCCCCGGCCGACCACTGTGAACGTCCAGGAAACTACCGGTAGTTCACGAACTGGATCGCGAAGTCCAGGTCCTTGCCCTTGAGCAGCTGCTGCACCGCCTGCAGGTCGTCCCGGCTCTTCGAGCTGACCCGCAGCTCGTCGCCCTGCACCTGCGCCTTGACGCCCTTCGGGCCCTCGTCGCGGATGATCTTGGCGACCTTCTTCGCGTTCTCCTGCGAGATCCCCTCCTCGATCGAGGCGAAGATCTTGTACTCCTTGCCGGAGGCCTGCGGCTCACCCGCGTCCAGCGCCTTCAGCGAGATTCCGCGCTTGATCAGCTTGGACTGGAAGATGTCGAGGACGGCCTTCACGCGCTCCTCGGCGTTCGCCCGCATCTCGATCTTCTCGCCCGACCACTCGATCGACGCGCCCACGCCCTTGAAGTCGTAGCGCTGCGAGATCTCCTTGGCGGCCTGGTTGAGGGCGTTGTCGACCTCCTGCCGCTCGACCTTCGAGACGATGTCGAAACTGGAGTCGGCCATGTTGAGTTGGCTCCTCGTACGTAGATCCGTCAGGGGTACGGCCCATCCCGGACCGTCCCGCAAGCCTAGCCACCCCTCCCGCGATCGGGCGGCGGCGAATCGAGTGGCGAAGCACCCCTACCCATCGGGTATGGTTTACGTCGTTGCCACGGAACACCGCCGAAAGCGGCTCCGTGACCAACAAACCCAGGCGGTGTGCCCGAGCGGCCAAAGGGAGCAGACTGTAAATCTGCCGGCTCAGCCTTCCCAGGTTCGAATCCTGGCGCCGCCACAGCTCAACCGAAAGGCCCCCATGAAAATGGGGGCCTTTCGCATTTCCGCCGCATTGCACCGGACCGCTGCGCACCGTTCCGCGCACCCCGTTCCGCGCCCCCCCGTTCTGCCGCGGCTCGTCTCCCGCCCTTCCGCCCCAACAGGCCAGCTTTGTGGCCTCTGTTACGTTCGGTGAACGTCAGGCGAGAGGCGTCTGGCGGTGCAGAAGTGCACAGCAGGTGCGGGACAAGCGAGGGGTGGGCATGGCGGCAGTGGTGCGAGTGGTGGCCGACGCGGTGGGCAAGGTGCCGGGGCCGGTGCTGGCGGTGGCGACGGGGCTGGTGGGGTACGCGGGATACGCCGCCAAGGACCTTGAGGGACGGCCGCGGCGGGTCCTGCGGACGGTGTCCGTGCTGGGGACCGCGGCGGTCTCGGCCGCGGTGCTGTGCCGCCCCGAGATCCGCGAGGACGTCTTCCCGCGCGGCGCACAGCCGCGGGCCAAGGCGGCGGCCGAGCCGAAGGCCGGGGAGGCGGCGGGCTGCCACTGCCCCGAGCTGGACCGCGCCGACGTCGCCGAGCTGGCCGTATCCGCCGGAATCCTGGTCGCCGAGCGCGTGGTGGCCCACAAGCTGCGCCGTACGTCGCTCAAGCGGCCCGGCGCGCTGGCCGGGGCGCTGATCGGACTGGAGCGGGTCGCCTGCACACAGCTGATGCTGCGCCGGTGGCAGGCCCGGCAGGCCCGTACGCGGGGCGATCAGGGTGCGTAGGGCGGGCCCCTAGGGGACGGGCCCCGCGTCCGGCCCGATGGGTCGGCCGTACGGGCCGGTCCTACGGGTCCGGCCTACGGAGCGGGGCGGGCGTCACCGATCCGGTGCCGCGCGCCCCGCCCACGTCGGTCTCAGCCCTTGGCCAGCGCCCGTACGGCTTCCTCCACCGGCGTCTCCCCGCCGATCAGCTCCAGCGTCAGCCCGGCCGTACGCGGCTCGTCCAGCAGTGCGGCCAGCGCCGCCGCGACGTCGTCCCGGGTGACCTCCGCGCGGCCCGTGGACGCGGCCAGCGTCACCAGTCCGGTGCCCGGCTCGTCCGTCAGGCGGCCAGGGCGCAGGATCGTCCAGTCCAGGCCCGGCCGGGCCCGTACGTCCTCGTCGGCGGCGCCCTTGGCCCGCAGGTACGCGGCGAAGACCGGATCGGTGCCCGGTGGCGGCTCACGGTCCGCGCCCATCGACGAGACCACGATCAGGCGCCGTACGCCCGCCGCCTCGGCCGCGTCGGCGAACAGCGCCGCGGCACCGCGGTCCACGCTGTCCTTCCGCTCCGCGCCGCTGCCCGGTCCGGCCCCGGCCGCGAAGACCGCGGCGTCCGCGCCCTCCAGATGGCGCGCGACGTCCCCGACCGCGGCCGACTCCAGATCGCACACCACCGGTTCGGCGCCCGCGGCCAGCAGGTCCCCGGCCTGCTCCGGCCTGCGGATGATGCCCGCGACCTCGTCCCCTCGCGCGTGCAGCAGCCGCTCCAGCCGCAGCGCGATCTGACCATGTCCTCCTGCGATGACAATGCGCATGATCCCGACCGTACGCGTCCGCGCTGCGCTTTGCCCGGGCCGCTGGTCGGTGCTGGTGTCTTGAGGCAGGGGGCGGCGCCGTTGCGCCTGCGGCGGGCGGTGCCGCTGCGCGGGGCGGTCGGGGTGCGGCGAGGGGCCTGCGCGGGTGGTTGTCCGGGCTGCTGCGCTTTACGCCCGGACACCCACCCGCTCCGGCCCCTCGCCTCCCGTTGTGGAGTGGGGAGGGGGCCGATGTGGCTCGGGTGCGCTCTGCCCCCGCGGGTTCATGGCTGCGTTTCCACGCCCCGCGAGGAGCGCTCAGCGCTGGGACTGGCGCGGCAGGTCGAGGGCCACCGTCGCCGCGGAGTCGCAGTATTCGCGGACCGCACTGGTGCGGGCCACGACGCGGCCCCGGTGGATGACGATGCGGCTGTACGCGAGGGAGAGCACCGCTTCGATGCGTTCGCCGCGTACGGCGAGCAGTTCGGCGGGGAAGCCCGCCTCCACGCGGACGGGGGGCAGGCCCAGCGTCGCCCGTGCCGCCGAGCTGATCGCCTCGTACGCCGCCATGGGGGACAGCTCGCCGCGTGAGGCCAGCAGGTAGGCGGCCTCCAGGGGGTCGCCGCGGCCCACCGGGTTGGCGGCGTCACGCAGCGCGCCGCTGCCCGCCGCCACCCGTACCCCGGCCGCCCGCAGCAGCCGTACGGGCGCGGCGCCGGCCACCCGCGCCGCGCCGCGCTCCAGGCCCGCGCAGTCGCCCTGCGGCAGGCACACCACCGTGACCCCGGCCGCCGCCAGCTGCTCGGCGGCCCGGCCCGCCACGTCCTGCGGCATCCGCCCCAGCCCCGCGCACGGGCCCATCGCCACGCCGGGCCGCAGCCCGCCGGCCATCGCGGCGAAACGGGCCAGCCGCGCCGGGTCGTCACCGTCCGTGTGCAGATCCACCGCGCAGCCGTACTCGCCCGCGACCTCCAGGACCGCCTCGACATAGCCCGCGGGGTCGGGGTCCAGGTCAGGGCAGCCGCCGATGACCGAGGCGCCCATCTTCACCGCGTCCCGCAGCATCGCCAGGCCGTCGGCGCCGGCCGCGCCGGTCAGCAGCCGCGGCACCGCGACCGCCGCCAGCTCGGCCAGCCCGCCCAGCGACCGCCGTGCCTGGAGCACCGCTTCCAGCGACCTGAGCCCGGACACATCGCCGATACGGACGTGGGTCCGCAACGCGGTCGCGCCATGGCCCAGTTGGAGCAGCGCCGCCTCGGTCGTACGGCGCTGCACGTCCTCGAAGGCGCTGGAGGCGGGGCCGTCGCAGTCCGCGGTCAGCGCGGTGTCGCAGTGCGCGTGCGGCTCGGCGGGGGCGGGGAGCAGGAGGTAGCCGCCCAGGCTCACCCGCGCGCCCTGGGGGGCGAGGCTGCCGGCGGTCCCCACGGCCTCGATGCGGCCGCCGCCCAGCCGTACGTCCACGGTGCGCCCGTCGGACAGCCGGGCCCCGCACAGCACCAGCGCACCCTCGTCGGCCCCGCCGCCGGCGGCATCGCCCGGCTTCCTGGGCTGCGGCTGACTGCTGTCGGACATCGCGCTCCTCGAAGGGCCGGGGCGTGCAAGATCACGCAGCGTGGTCCGAGCCTAGGGGGCGCTCCGGGGACCTTCGAGCAGGCGCGGAATAGTCGTACCGGTGTGGTGCGAGGGGCCGTTGAGGCAGCCCTCCGATACGGATTTCACCTTTGGCGGCGAGCCGTGTAATGTCTTCATCGCTCGCCCCAATAGCTCAGTCGGCAGAGCGTCTCCATGGTAAGGAGAAGGTCTACGGTTCGATTCCGTATTGGGGCTCTGATGTGTGAGGTTCCCGCCTTCGGGCGGGACCCCCTCGCATCACAGCGGTGTAGCTCAGTCGGTAGAGCAAGCGGCTCATAATCGCTGTGTCACCGGTTCAAGTCCGGTCACCGCTACTGACAGTAGCCGATTGTGGGGTCGGTCCTTCGATCGGCTACTCTTTTCTGCGTTCATCCGTCCACCGTCCGTCAAGGAGCACTCACGTGGCTGCCACCGACGTCCGCCCGAAGATCACGCTGGCCTGCGTGGAGTGCAAGGAGCGGAACTACATCACCAAGAAGAACCGGCGTAACGACCCGGACCGTCTTGAGATGAAGAAGCACTGCCCTCGTTGCAACTCGCACACCGCGCACCGCGAGACGCGATAACAAAGGCTCGTTCGTGAGGCCGTCCCCATTCGTGGGGGCGGCCTCGCGGCGTTGAAGTGATCAATACCAGGGAGGAAGCGCGCTCATGGCGCTCGACCAGTCCTTTGTGGGGCGTACGTACCCGCCCACCGCTCCGTACGAGGTCGGCCGGGAGAAGATCCGCGAATTCGCCGAGGCGATCGGCGACGCCAATCCCGCCTACACCGATGTCGATGCGGCCAAGGCGCTCGGTCATCCCGATCTGATCGCCCCGCCGACTTTTGTGTTTGCGATCACTTTCCGGGCCGCGCGACACGTCGTGGACGACCCGGAGCTGGGTCTCGACTACAGCCGCGTGGTGCACGGCGACCAGAAGTTCGCCTACACCCGGCCGGTGCGCGCCGGTGACCGTCTCACCGTCACGTCCACCATCGAGTCGATCAAGTCCCTGGCGGGCAACGACATCATCGACGTCCGCGGCGAGGTCCACGACGAGGCGGGGCAGCACGTTGTGACGGCTTTCACCAAGCTGGTGTCCCGCGCCGCCGACGAGGAGGCCTGAGAGCGATGACCGCGAAGATTTCCTACGACGACGTCGAGGTCGGCACCGAGCTGCCGGCGCAGTCCTTCCCTGTGACGCGCGCCACCCTCGTCCAGTACGCGGGCGCCTCCGGTGACTTCAACCCGATCCACTGGAACGAGAAGTTCGCCAAAGAGGTCGGCCTCCCGGACGTGATCGCGCACGGCATGTTCACCATGGCCGAGGCGATCCGCGTGGTGACGGACTGGACCGGCGACCCGGCCGCCGTCACCGAGTACGGCGTCCGCTTCACCAAGCCCGTCGTCGTCCCCAACGACGACACCGGCGCGCTGATCGAGGTCAGCGCCAAGGTCGCGGCCAAGCTGGACGACCAGGCTCGTACGGTCCGGGTCGACCTGACCGCGATGAGCGCGGGCCAGAAGGTGCTGGGCATGTCCCGCGCCGTGGTCACGCTGGCCTGACGCACTGCCCGGCACGGCCCCGCCAGGACCGGCGGGGCCGTCCCCGTACCCTGGAGCGCGTGCAGGAACTTCACGCAGAACTCGGTGCCCCCCTCGCCCCCCTGACCACCTTCCGCCTCGGCGGCCCGGCAGCCCGGCTCGTCACCGCCACCACGGACGACGAGGTGATCGCCGCCGTCCGCGAGGCCGACGCGGCGGGGGACCCGCTGCTGCTCATCGGCGGCGGCTCCAACCTGGTCATCGCCGACGAGGGCTTCCCCGGCACCGCCCTGCGCATCGCCACCACCGGCTTCGAACTCAGCGGTACGAAGCTGGAGTTGGCAGCCGGCGAGAACTGGTCCGACGCGGTCGCCCGCAGCGTCGAAGCGGGCCTGGCGGGCATCGAGTGCCTGGCCGGCATCCCCGGTTCGGCGGGCGCCACCCCGATCCAGAACGTCGGCGCGTACGGCCAGGAGGTCGCCTCCACGATCACCGAGGTCGTCGCCTACGACCGGCGCGCGGACGAGGTCGTGACGATCCCGGCCGCCGACTGCGGCTTCTCCTACCGCCACAGCCGTTTCAAGGCCGACCCGGAGCGCTACGTGGTCCTGCGCGTCCGCTTCGAGCTGGAGGACGCGGGCGGCCTGTCCGCGCCCATCAAGTACGCCGAGACGGCCCGCGTCCTGGGCGTCGAGCCCGGCGACCGGGTGCCGGCCGCCGCGGCCCGCGAGACCGTGCTGAAGCTGCGCGCGGGCAAGGGCATGGTCCTGGACCCCGAGGACCACGACACCTGGTCGGCGGGCTCCTTCTTCACCAACCCGATCCTCTCGGCGCAGGAGTACGAGGCGTTCCTGGTCCGGGTCGCCGAGCGGCTGGGCCCGGATGTCGCACCGCCCGCCTTCCCGGCGGGGGAGGGGCAGGTGAAGATCTCCGCGGCCTGGCTCATCGACAAGGCCGGCTTCACCAAGGGGTACGGGGAGGGGGCGGCCCGCATCTCGGGCAAGCACACCCTCGCGCTCACCAACCGTGGCGGCGCGAGCACCGGGGACCTGCTCGCGCTGGCCCGCGAGGTGCGCGACGGCGTGCGGGCGGCCTTCGGGGTCACCTTGGTCAACGAGCCGGTGACGGTCGGCTGCGCAATCTGAGGCTCGCGCCCCGCTGTGGGAGAGCGTCCCGCAAGGCGGGACGGGCTGGCACAGCGGACGACCACCGGCGTCCAGCCGCTCCCTCCCGCCCCAGCCACAGCCGGTGGGCGCCTCAGTACGCCACCGACACGGCCCGCTTCACCACGGCCGGGTCATCGATCATCGCCAGCATCGCGTGCGCCACATCGGCCCGCCCGATACTGCTGCCGCCCCGCAGATTCACCTCGAGCGAGGTGCGGTAGACCCCCGTCACGGGCCGGTTCAGCAGCCGCGGCGGCCGCACCACCGTCCAGTGCGCCGAGCTGCCGCGGATCTCGGCCTCCAGCACGGCCAGATCCGCGTACACGTCCTTCAGCACCGTCTTGATCACCGGTGACAGCACCCGCCGGTACGCGAAGGACTGCCCCTCGGGCTCGGCTGCCAGCGGCCCCGCGCTGACCGCCAGGAAACGGCGGGTGCCCGTCTCTTCGAGCGCCCGCAGAACCGGGCGCGTGAGGTTGGCCGCGATGCCCCCGCGGGCGTCCTTGGGCTTGCGCGCGCCCAGGCCGGAGAGCACCGCGTCGCGGCCGGCCACCGCCGCGCCCAGCGCCTGCGCGTCGGCGAAATCGGCCGTGCAGATCTCCAGCCCCTCGCCGGTGACCGGCAGCCGCGCCGGGTCCCGTACCACCGCTGTGACCTGGTGTCCCGCTGCCAGGGCCTGCCGGACGATCTCCTGTCCTATCCCGCCGGTCGCACCGAAAACCGTGAGCCGCATGGCCGCACCTCCAGGTGGGTAAGTGTTCACTCACCACTAGAGTGAGTAAGTGCCCACTCACTAGTCAAGCGGGACGGAGCGAACATGCCGAAGCCGACCGGCGAGACCAGACCGACCAGGGAGCGCATCCTGGACGCGGCCCACGGCCTGATGCGCGACATCGGCCTCGCCCGCGCCACCACCAAGGCGATCGCCAAGGAGGCGGGCTGCTCGGAGGCCGCGCTCTACAAGCACTTCGCGAGCAAGGAGGACCTGTTCGTGAGCGTGCTCGGCGAACGGCTGCCGCCGCTCGCCCCGCTGCTGCGCAGGCTCGCCGCCGAGCCGGGGGAGCGCAGCGTCGAGGAGAACCTCACCGAGATCGCCCGCGAGGCCGCGCTCTTCTACGAGCAGAGCTTCCCGATCGCCTCCTCGCTCTACGCCGAGAACCGGCTCAAGAAGCGCCACGAGGCGACCATGCGGGAGCTGGACACCGGCCCCTACAAGCCCATCCAGGGGCTGGACGGCTATCTGCGCGCCGAACAGCGGGCCGGCCGCATCGACGCCGCCGCCGACCCCCACGCGGCCGCCTCACTGCTGCTCGGCGCCTGCGCCCAGCGCGCCTTCGTCTACGACGCCGAGGGCCCGCACCCGCCGCCGCCCATCGAGGAGTTCGCCCGCGCCCTGGCCCGCACCCTCGTACGGGGGATCAGCTAGCCAGCCAGTCGTCGATCCCGCTCAGCAGCTTTTCCTGTACGGACGCGGGGGCGGCCGAGCCGCGCACCGACTGCCGTGCCAGCTCGGCCAGTTCGGCGTCCGTGAAGCCGTGGTGCTCGCGCGCGATCTCGTACTGCGCCGCCAGCCGCGAGCCGAACAGCAGCGGGTCGTCGGCGCCCAGCGCCAGCGGCACTCCCGCCTCGAACATCGTCCGCAGCGGTACGTCCTCCGGCTTCTCGTACACCCCGAGGGCCACGTTGGAGGCCGGGCACACCTCGCAGGTCACCCCGCGCGAGGCCAGCCTGCGCAGCAGCACGGGGTCCTCGGCGGCGCGCACGCCGTGCCCGATCCGGCCCGCGTGCAGATCGTCCAGGCAGTCCCGCACGCTCGCCGGGCCCGACAGCTCACCGCCGTGCGGCGCCGCCAGCAGCCCGCCGTCCCGGGCGATCGCGAACGCCCGGTCGAAGTCGCGCGCGAAGCCGCGCCGCTCGTCGTTGGAGAGCCCGAAGCCGACCACGCCGCGGTCGGCGAAGCGCACCGCCAGCCGGGCCAGCGTCCGCGCGTCCAGCGGGTGCTTCATACGGTTGGCCGCGACCAGCACCCGCATCCCCAGACCGGTCTCCCGGGAGGCGCTCTCCACCGCGTCCAGGATGATCTCCAGCGCCGGGATCAGCCCGCCCAGCCGGGGCGCGTACGAGGTCGGGTCGACCTGGATCTCCAGCCAGCCCGAGCCGTCTCGTACGTCCTCCTCGGCCGCCTCGCGCACCAGCCGGCGCAGGTCCTCGGGCGACCTCAGGCAGGAGCGCGCGATGTCGTACAGCCGCTGGAAGCGGAACCAGCCGCGCTCGTCGGTGGCCCGCAGCCGGGGCGGCTCACCGCTGCTCAGCGCCTCGGGGAGGTGGACTCCGTACTTGTCGGCGAGCTCCAGCAGCGTCGAAGGGCGCATCGAGCCAGTGAAGTGCAGATGCAGATGGGCCTTGGGCAGGTCCCGGATATTACGAACACTCGCCATTCCCAGATCTTGCCGTACGCACCTGCCGCCCCGGTAGGGGCTTTTCGTGAACACCCTGAACGAATGCCCGCCCGAAAGTGGGTGCGGGCCCCGGGGAAGCACCCCGGGGCCCGCACCGCTGCGCGTGCGGCGCGGGCCTACGCCGTCGCCTCCGCCAGCAGCTTCTGGATCCGCGAGACGCCCTCGACCAGGTCCTCGTCGCCCAGCGCGTAGGAAAGACGCAGGTAGCCGGGGGTGCCGAAGGCCTCGCCCGGTACGACCGCCACCTCGGCCTCCTCCAGGATCAGCTCGGCCAGCTCCACGCTGGTCTGCGGCCGCTTGCCCCGGATCTCCTTGCCCAGCAGGCCCTTGACCGACGGGTACGCGTAGAAGGCGCCCTCCGGCTCGGGGCACAGCACGCCCTCGATCTCGTTGAGCATCCGCACGATGGTCTTGCGGCGCCGGTCGAAGGCGACCTTCATCTCCTCGACGGCCGTCAGGTCACCGGTCAGCGCCGCGATCGCCGCGACCTGCGCCACGTTGGAGACGTTGGAGGTGGCGTGCGACTGCAGGTTGGTCGCGGCCTTGATGACGTCCTTGGGGCCGATCGCCCAGCCCACCCGCCAGCCGGTCATCGCGTACGTCTTGGCCACGCCGTTGACGACGATGCACTTCTCGCGCAGCTCCGGCACGGCCACCGGCAGCGAGGAGAACTCGGCGTCGCCGTAGACCAGGTGCTCGTAGATCTCGTCGGTCAGGACCCACAGGCCCTTCTCGGCGGCCCAGCGGCCGATCTCCTCGACCTGCGCGCGGGTGTAGACCGCGCCGGTCGGGTTGGACGGCGAGACGAACAGCAGGACCTTGGTCTTGTCCGTGAGCGCCGCCTCCAGCTGCTCCACGGACACGCGGTAGCCGGTGGTCTCGTCGGCGACCACGTCCACCGGCACGCCGCCCGCCAGCCGGATCGACTCGGGGTAGGTGGTCCAGTACGGAGCCGGGACGATGACCTCGTCACCCGGGTCCAGGATCGCGGCGAACGCCTCGTAAATGGCCTGCTTGCCGCCGTTGGTCACCAGGACGTTGGCGGCCTCGATCTCGTAGCCGGAGTCCCGGCGCGTCTTCTCGACGATCGCGGCCTTCAGCTCGGGCAGGCCGCCCGCCGGGGTGTAGCGGTGGAACTTCGGGTTGCGGCAGGCCTCGACGGCGGCCTCGACGATGTAGTCGGGCGTGGGGAAGTCCGGCTCGCCGGCACCGAAGCCGATCACCGGGCGCCCGGCGGCCTTCAGGGCCTTGGCCTTGGCGTCCACGGCGAGGGTCGCGGACTCGGAGATCGACCCGATCCGGGCCGAGACCCGGCGCTCGGTGGGGAGGGTTGCGGAAGGGGTAGCAGCGCTCATGTCTGCATCGTCCCAGACCCCGAAGAGGCCTGGCACATGGGTTTGAAGGGATACGCCAAGTCCTTTCTGTTCGACGGAAGGGCGTGAAGCACGTACACTCATCGACCGTTGGCCCCTTACGAGCCGCAGTCATTGCCACACTTAGTGAAGTGCGGCGCATGCGGTAGGTTGGGGAACCACAAAGGGTCGTAGCTCAATTGGTAGAGCACTGGTCTCCAAAACCAGCGGTTGGGGGTTCAAGTCCCTCCGGCCCTGCTACACGCACCTCGTCCGCGAGGTGCGTGCACGCGTACGTACTGCATTGCACCGCCGTGCGGCTCTACCGGGCGCGGCACGGCCACGACCCGGATTCAGGTGAGGACGAGTGACGGACGCCCTGGGCTCCATCGACATGCCTGAGCGCGGTCGTTCCGAAGACGAGGCCACAGAGTCGAAGAAGCCTCGTCGCGGCGGCAAGCGCGGCAAGAAGGGCCCGCTCGCGCGCCTCGGCCTTTTCTACCGGCAGATCGTCGCCGAGCTTCGCAAGGTCGTCTGGCCCACTCGCGGCCAGTTGTCGACGTACACCACCGTGGTGATCGTCTTCGTCGTCATCGTCATCGGTCTCGTAACCGTGATTGACTTGGGATTCAACAAGGTCGTCGAGTACGTCTTTGGATGATCCCGCGAAGGGCGCCTCAGCGGGCGCCCCTTTGCATGTTCAACCCCTTGTAGCCAGGAAGAAGCAGCCAAGTGTCTGACCCGAACCTGAACGACGCCGCCGAGCCCGTCGCGGCCGCAGAGGCCGACGTGGACGCGGCTGCCTCGGCCGAGGTCGAGGGCGACGCTGCGGCCATCGCTGACGAAGAGGGCGCGCAGGAGGTCGTCGAGAACGCCGACGGCGTGGACGAGCTCGACGCCGAGGACGCTGCCGCCGGCGAGCCCGCCGAAGAGGCCGCGGTGCACGTCGAGGACGCCGACGAGGCTGCCGCCGAGGACGAGGCTGCCGAGGACGCCGTGGAGGAGGAGCCGGTCGACCCGATCGCCGCCCTCCGCGAGGAACTGCGCACCCTGCCCGGTGAGTGGTACGTCATCCACACCTACGCGGGCTACGAGAACCGCGTGAAGACCAACCTCGAGCAGCGCGCCGTCTCGCTGAACGTCGAGGACTACATCTTCCAGGCCGAGGTGCCGCAGGAAGAGGTCGTCCAGATCAAGAACGGCGACCGCCGCACCGTCCGCCAGAACAAGCTCCCCGGCTACGTGCTGGTGCGCATGGACCTGACGAACGAGTCCTGGGGCGTGGTGCGCAACACCCCGGGCGTCACCGGCTTCGTGGGCAACGCCTACGACCCGTACCCGCTGACCCTGGACGAGATCGTCAAGATGCTCGCCCCGGAGGCCGAGGAGAAGGCCGCCAAGGAGGCCGCCGAGGCCGAGGGCAAGCCGGCGCCGCAGCGCAAGGTCGAGGTCCAGGTGCTGGACTTCGAGGTGGGCGACTCGGTCACCGTCACCGACGGCCCGTTCGCCACGCTGCAGGCCACGATCAACGAGATCAACGCCGACTCCAAGAAGGTCAAGGGCCTCGTGGAGATCTTCGGCCGCGAGACCCCGGTCGAGCTGAGCTTCGACCAGATCCAGAAGAACTGAGGCACCGGCCTCGGGTCACAGATTTCCCGACAGGGCCCCCGTCCGGCGGTTTTCCGCAGGCCGGGGGCCCTGTCGCATGCCCGGGGCCGCGGCGCGCGGGGCCGGTCCAAGCAAATGTGTTCCCTGCCACAACCATTCGGGCACTCGGGCTGTCTGACCTTGTAGACGGAAACGCCCCAACCCTTCCTCCCTGAGGCTTCATCACGCTTATGGGGATCTCTGTAGCTATGGGCGGCGATTTATGGTGCTCTGTGGCGCTATGGGAGGGCGGATGTCCGTACCGACGAGCAAGGGGGAACCACCACCATGCGAGCCCGCAAGACCGCGATAGCCACCACAGCCTGCGCCTTCGTCCTGCTCGGTGCCGGCTCGGCGCTGGCCGGCACCGGCCCCGCTCCCTCTCCCGACGCCCAGAAGACCGCCTCCCGCTCCACCGCTCCCTCCGCCGACGGAAACCCCAGAAGCGCCAGGGCCACGGCCGCGGGGGTCTGCTCGGACGCGTACCAGATCGGGGCCACGGCCTACATCGACAGGAGCGGAGCGCACGCCGCGTCCGTGAAGCAGTTCTACTCGCCCACGTGCAAGGCCAACTACGGCTATGTGTGGGTGTGGAAGAGCTTCCGCGACAAGGTGAAGGACTACGACGTCAGTACGGGTGTGTACAGCTACTCCCGCGACGAGGTCGTCGGGCAGGACTGGTGGAACGACACCAATGACCAGGAGTTCTGGTCGCTGCCCGCGCAGACGGCCAAGGAGTGCACCGCTGCCGTCGCAACGCTGCGCGCTCCCGGCGACCCGCGGCCGAGCCAGGGGGCGACGGCCAAGCGCTGCTGAGCCGCTGGGACACCTCTGCGGCCCGTGGGCCCGTACCGGCACGCCGCGGTACGGGCCCACGGTGTGCGCGGGGTGCCGGGAGGCCCTGGTCCGGGTATCGGTTTGGGCCCCGCCGCATCACCCGTTATCGTGGTGCGGTATGCCTCCATCCGGATGGACGGATGGACTGGCGAAACACCTCTCACTAGGACCCGGAGAGAGCATGCCTCCCAAGAAGAAGAAGGTCACGGGGCTTATCAAGCTCCAGATCCAGGCCGGTGCCGCAAACCCGGCCCCGCCGGTCGGCCCCGCACTGGGCCAGCACGGCGTCAACATCATGGAGTTCTGCAAGGCCTACAACGCCGCGACCGAGTCGCAGCGTGGCATGGTCGTGCCGGTGGAGATCACGGTCTACGAAGACCGTTCCTTCACCTTCGTCACGAAGACTCCGCCGGCCGCGAAGCTCATCCTGAAGGCCGCGGGCGTGGAGAAGGGCTCCGGCGAGCCGCACAAGACCAAGGTCGCCAAGATCACCGAGGCGCAGGTCCGCGAGATCGCCACGACCAAGATGCCCGACCTGAACGCCAACGACCTGGACGCCGCGTCGAAGATCATCGCCGGCACCGCCCGTTCCATGGGCATCACGGTCGAGGGCTGACAGTCTCCTCGTAAGGCCACCGTGGTAGGGCCAGGCGCTGGCCCGCACCACGACTCCATCTCCATCACTCAGGAGCAGCAGTGAAGCGCAGCAAGACTCTTCGCAACGCGGACGCGAAGATCGACCGGGAGCGCGTGTACGCCCCCCTCGAGGCCGTCCGTCTCGCCAAGGACACCTCCACGACCAAGTTCGACGCGACCGTCGAGGTTGCCATGCGTCTGGGCGTCGACCCGCGCAAGGCCGACCAGATGGTCCGCGGCACCGTGAACCTTCCGCACGGCACCGGTAAGACCGCCCGGGTCCTGGTCTTCGCGACCGGCGACCGTGCTGCGGCCGCGGAGGCCGCTGGCGCCGACATCGTCGGCTCCGACGAACTGATCGACGAGGTTGCCAAGGGCCGCCTGGACTTCGACGCCGTCGTCGCCACCCCGGACCTCATGGGCAAGGTCGGCCGCCTCGGCCGCGTGCTCGGTCCCCGTGGTCTGATGCCGAACCCGAAGACCGGCACCGTCACCCCGGATGTCGCCAAGGCTGTCACCGACATCAAGGGCGGCAAGATCGAGTTCCGCGTGGACAAGCACGCGAACCTCCACTTCATCATCGGCAAGGTCTCCTTCGACGAGACCAAGCTGGTGGAGAACTACGCCGCGGCGCTGGAGGAGATCAACCGTCTCAAGCCCTCCGCCGCCAAGGGCCGCTACATCAAGAAGGCGACCATCACCACCACGATGGGCCCCGGCATCCCGCTGGACGCCAACCGCACCCGCAACCTCCTCGTCGAGGACGAGGCCGTCTGATCTCCTTGATCGACGCCTCGTAGCGCGTTTGTGCTGATCGGGCCCCGTACCTCATCGAGGTACGGGGCCCGCTGCATGTGCTGTCACCGCCCTGGACTACAGTCGCCTGCTGTCGTAAAGGTGATTGTTGATGAGGGGGAATCTCCGTGCGCACGATGCGAATCACCGCCGCTGTGGCGGGAGTTGTGATGATGGCCGGCCTGACCGCCTGTGGCGGCAAGGACGGCGGCAGCGACAAGGCCGGCGGCTCCGCTGCCCAGGGCCCGCTGGCGCTGCTCCAGGCGGCCTCGCAGAAGACCGGCCAGGAGAACTCGGCCAAGGTGGAGAGCACCCAGAAGAACGGCGAGGCCACCACCCTCACCAAGGGCTCCATGGACTGGTCCAACGGCATGCGGATGAACGTGGAGATCACCCGGCAGGGCAGCACCCAGGGCGTTCCCGGTGGCGGCAAGCCCATGACGGCGCTCTACACGCCCCAGGCGATGTTCATGAAGCTCGGTCTGGGCGGCAAGCCGTGGGTGAAGTACGACTACGACGCGCTGGCCAAGCAGTCGCCCGTGGGCGCGCTGCTCAAGGACCAGATGCAGAACAACAACCCGCCCCGCTCGGTGGCGATGATCATCGCTTCGGGTCAGGCCAAGAAGGTCGGTACGGAGGACGTACGCGGCGTCCAGGCCACCCGCTTCTCCGCCACCATGGACGCGGCCGGTGTGGCCCGCATGCAGGCCTCCAAGGACTTCAGTGAGAAGGACATGAAGGCCTACCAGGACGCCCTGAAGGCGAGCGGCACCAAGAACGTGACGATCGACCTGTGGATCGACAAGAACAACCTCCTGGTCAAGAAGCTGGAGAAGGTCGAGAACAAGATGGGCGCGTCGGAGAACACCACCTACTACTCCGACTACGGCACCAAGGCCGACGTCCAGGAGCCGCCGGCCGACCAGACCTCGGACGGCACCAAGATGGGCGGCCTGGGCTAGTCCCCACCGCCTGAAGCTGTTGGGCCCCGCCGCAGGTCGGCGGGTGCCGGCAGCCCGATTTGCCTGCGCCGCCACCGTTCGCGTACCGTGTCCGGGAAGCCAAAGACCGCTGGTTGTCTCCACGCTCTTTTCGGGTGTGGTGGCCGAAGGATCCGCTAGCTGCGGACGGCCTGCGCAGGTGACGAAGGATGTACTCCCGAATTCCTTTCGGTCGAGTCACGCCCCGAGCCCTGCGCCGGGGCGTTTGTTTTGCCCAGCCCCTTCTGCGCGGTCCTCATCACCCGGAAGGAGGCCGAGGCTCATGGCGAGGCCTGACAAGGTCGCAGCTGCCGAGGAGATTGCGGGCAAGTTCCGCGACTCCAACGCCGCTGTTGTGACCTCGTACACCGGGCTGACCGTTGCGCAGCTCAAGCAGCTGCGCCGTTCGCTCGGTGACAACGCGCAATACCGTGTGGTGAAGAACACGCTGACCAAGATCGCGGCCAATGAGGCCGGGATTCAGCTGGACGAGCACCTCAAGGGCTCGACCGCTGTTGCCTTCGTGACCGGTGACCCGGTCGAGGCGGCTAAGGGTCTTCGTGACTTCGCCAAGGAGAACCCGAATCTCGTCATCAAGGGCGGTGTCCTTGACGGCAAGGCGCTGTCCGCCGACGAGATCAAGAAGCTTGCGGACCTCGAGTCCCGCGAGGTTCTGCTCAGCAAGCTGGCCGGTGCCATGAAGGGCAAGCAGTCGCAGGCTGCCGCGCTCTTCCAGGCGCTGCCCTCGAAGTTCGTCCGCACCGCGGAGGCGCTTCGTGCCAAGCAGGCCGAGCAGGGCGGTGCCGAGTAATTCGGCTCGCACATTGATCTGCGCCGCATAAGGCGCCGGTCGAAGCGGGCCCAACGTACGCCCGCCGCAATGTACATCCGGCACCAGCCGAATTAGTGGAAGGATCGCCCATCATGGCGAAGCTCAGCCAGGAAGACCTGCTCGCGCAGTTCGAGGAGATGACCCTCATCGAGCTCTCCGAGTTCGTGAAGGCCTTCGAGGACAAGTTCGACGTCACCGCTGCCGCCCCGGCCGCCGTCGTTGCCGCTGCCCCGGGTCAGGGTGGTGGCGACGCCGCCGCCGCCGAGGAGCAGGACGAGTTCGACGTCATCCTCACCGGCGCCGGCGACAAGAAGATCCAGGTCATCAAGGTCGTGCGTGAGCTGACCTCCCTGGGTCTGAAGGAGGCCAAGGACCTCGTCGACGGCACCCCGAAGCCGGTCCTCGAGAAGGTCGCCAAGGACGCTGCTGCGAAGGCCAAGGAGGCCCTCGAGGGCGCCGGCGCCTCCGTCGAGGTCAAGTGACCTTTCGGGTCTGCTGACCCGCGCGCCGTCAGGCGCACATCGACCCAGGTCGACTCAAGGGCGATCACCCATGCGGGTGGTCGCCCTTGGGCGTTGCTGTGACGGCTGCGTTGCTCTGTGGCTCAGGGCGAGTATGGTGATCTTCGTTGCCCGGCCGTGCACCCCGTGACGATCGCCCAGGGGTGGGGGGCCTTGACGAACAGCACGCAGCGCGCAATTCTCAGGACGCGACGTCAGAAGCGATCCAGGGGTCCGAGGCATGGATCGCGGGCGAAGAGGGCAGTATCGATGTGCGCCTTCGGCGCGTGGGCTGGCGACAGGCATGAAATAGACAGCGAAGGGCGGGCCTCTACGGTGGCCTCCTCCCGGAGGGAGAAGATCGGTATCGCGGTGATGAGCCGGTCTCCGGAAACTCGCTCTGGACATCAGTGTGCCAAGTGGCTACACTGACCCTTTGCGCTGCCTGTTAGCTGCTCCCTGCCCGTCACCAGGGGCATACTCGAGCCCGAGCACTGCTGAATGATCTGCCCTGACCAGGGCTTTCCCTCAGTGCGCTCGGTTCGGGACCGGTACGCGCGTAGTGAGTCCGAGCCCTCGGAAGGACCCCCTCTTGGCCGCCTCGCGCAACGCCTCGACTGCCAATACGAACAACGGCGACAGCACCGCCCCGCTGCGCATCTCTTTTGCGAAGATCAAGGAGCCCCTCGGGGTTCCGAACCTCCTTGCGCTGCAAACCGAAAGCTTCGACTGGCTGCTCGGCAATGCCGCATGGAAGGGTCGCGTCGAGGCTGCGCTGGAGTCGGGTCAGGACGTCCCCACCAAGTCCGGTCTTGAGGAGATCTTCGAAGAGATCTCCCCGATCGAGGACTTCTCCGGGTCGATGTCGCTGACTTTCCGCGACCACCGCTTCGAGCCCCCGAAGAACTCCATCGACGAGTGCAAGGAGCGCGACTTCACGTACGCGGCTCCGCTCTTCGTCACCGCCGAGTTCACGAACAACGAGACCGGCGAGATCAAGTCGCAGACGGTCTTCATGGGCGACTTCCCGCTCATGACCAACAAGGGCACCTTCTGCATCAACGGCACCGAGCGTGTCGTCGTGTCGCAGCTGGTCCGCTCGCCGGGTGTCTACTTCGACTCCTCCATCGACAAGACGTCCGACAAGGACATCTTCACCGCCAAGATCATCCCGTCCCGGGGTGCCTGGCTGGAGATGGAGATCGACAAGCGCGACATGGTCGGTGTGCGCATCGACCGCAAGCGCAAGCAGTCGGTGACCGTTCTGCTCAAGGCTCTCGGTTGGACGACCGAGCAGATCCTCGAGGAGTTCGGCGAGTACGAGTCGATGCGCGCCACCCTGGAGAAGGACCACACCCAGGGCCAGGACGACGCGCTGCTGGACATCTACCGCAAGCTGCGTCCGGGCGAGCCGCCGACGCGCGAGGCCGCGCAGACGCTGCTGGAGAACCTGTACTTCAACCCCAAGCGCTACGACCTGGCGAAGGTCGGCCGCTACAAGGTCAACAAGAAGCTCGGCGGCGACGAGCCGCTGGACGCGGGCGTGCTGACCACCGATGACGTCATCGCCACGATCAAGTACCTGGTCAAGCTGCACGCCGGCGAGACCGAGACGATCGGCGAGTCCGGCCGCAACATCGTGGTCGAGGTCGACGACATCGACCACTTCGGCAACCGCCGTCTGCGCAACGTCGGCGAGCTGATCCAGAACCAGGTCCGTACGGGTCTCGCCCGTATGGAGCGCGTCGTGCGTGAGCGCATGACCACCCAGGACGTCGAGGCGATCACGCCGCAGACCCTGATCAACATCCGGCCGGTCGTCGCCTCCATCAAGGAGTTCTTCGGCACCAGCCAGCTGTCCCAGTTCATGGACCAGACCAACCCGCTGTCGGGTCTGACCCACAAGCGCCGTCTGTCGGCGCTGGGCCCGGGTGGTCTCTCCCGTGAGCGGGCCGGCCTGGACGTCCGTGACGTGCACCCCTCGCACTACGGCCGCATGTGCCCGATTGAGACCCCTGAAGGTCCCAACATCGGTCTGATCGGCTCGCTGGCCTCTTACGGCCGCGTGAACGTCTTCGGCTTCATCGAGACGCCGTACCGCAAGGTCGTCGACGGCCAGGTGACCGAAGAGGTCGTCTACCTCACCGCCGATGAGGAAGACCGCTTCATCATCGCCCAGGCCAACGCGCCGCTGACCGAGGACATGCGCTTCGCCGAGCAGCGTGTGCTGGTGCGCCGCCGTGGCGGCGAGGCCGACCTCGTCACCCGCGAAGAGGTCGACTACATGGACGTCTCGCCGCGCCAGATGGTGTCGGCCGCGACCGCCATGATTCCGTTCCTCGAGCACGACGACGCCAACCGCGCGCTCATGGGCTCCAACATGATGCGCCAGGCCGTGCCGCTGATTAAGGCGGAGGCCCCGCTGGTCGGCACCGGCATGGAGTACCGCTGCGCGGTCGACGCCGGTGACGTCATCAAGGCGGAGAAGGACGGTGTGGTCCAGGAGGTCTCCGCGGACTACATCACCGTCGCCAACGACGACGGCACGTACACCACGTACCGCGTCGCCAAGTTCACCCGCTCCAACCAGGGCACCTCCTTCAACCAGAAGGTCGTCGTGGACGAGGGCGCGCGGGTCATCGAGGGCCAGGTCCTCGCCGACGGTCCGTCCACGGACGAAGGCGAGATGGCGCTCGGCAAGAACCTGCTCGTGGCGTTCATGCCGTGGGAGGGTCACAACTACGAGGACGCGATCATCCTGTCGCAGCGCCTCGTGCAGGACGACGTCCTCTCCTCGATCCACATCGAGGAGCACGAGGTCGACGCCCGTGACACCAAGCTCGGCCCCGAGGAGATCACCCGGGACATCCCGAACGTCTCCGAGGAGGTCCTGGCGGACCTCGACGAGCGCGGCATCATCCGTATCGGTGCCGAGGTCGTCGCCGGCGACATCCTCGTCGGCAAGGTCACGCCCAAGGGTGAGACCGAGCTGACCCCGGAGGAGCGCCTGCTGCGCGCGATCTTCGGTGAGAAGGCCCGTGAGGTCCGTGACACCTCGCTGAAGGTGCCGCACGGCGAGACCGGCAAGGTCATCGGCGTCCGCGTCTTCGACCGCGAGGAGGGCGACGAGCTTCCCCCCGGTGTGAACCAGCTGGTGCGCGTGTACGTCGCGCAGAAGCGCAAGATCACCGACGGTGACAAGCTCGCCGGCCGTCACGGCAACAAGGGTGTTATCTCCAAGATCCTGCCGGTCGAGGACATGCCGTTCCTGGAGGACGGCACCCCGGTCGACATCATCCTCAACCCTCTCGGTGTCCCGTCCCGAATGAACCCGGGCCAGGTCCTGGAGATCCACCTGGGCTGGCTCGCCAGCCAGGGCTGGAAGGTCGAGGGCGACGAGGACTGGCAGAAGCGTCTGCAGGCCATCGGCGCCGACGACGTGGCTCCCCGTACCAACGTCGCGACCCCGGTCTTCGACGGTGCGCGCGAGGACGAGCTGGCCGGTCTGTTCGACGCGACCATCCCGAACCGCGACGGCGAGCGGATGGTCAAGGACACCGGCAAGGCGCGGCTGTTCGACGGCCGCTCCGGTGAGCCGTTCCCGGACCCGATCTCGATCGGGTACATGTACATCCTCAAGCTGCACCACCTGGTCGACGACAAGCTGCACGCCCGCTCGACCGGTCCGTACTCGATGATCACCCAGCAGCCGCTGGGTGGTAAGGCCCAGTTCGGTGGCCAGCGCTTCGGTGAGATGGAGGTGTGGGCGCTGGAGGCTTACGGCGCCGCGTACGCCCTCCAGGAGCTGCTGACCATCAAGTCCGACGACGTCACCGGCCGTGTGAAGGTCTACGAGGCCATCGTCAAGGGCGAGAACATCCCCGAGCCCGGCATTCCTGAGTCCTTCAAGGTCCTCATCAAGGAAATGCAGTCCCTGTGCCTCAACGTGGAGGTGCTGTCCTCGGACGGCATGTCCATCGAGATGCGCGACACCGACGAGGACGTCTTCCGCGCCGCGGAGGAGCTCGGTATCGACCTGTCCCGGCGCGAGCCGAGCAGCGTCGAAGAGGTCTGACGGGCCTGGCCGGGGGCTCCCTCACAGGAGCCCCCGGTCGCCCCGGACCCGTACAGACCATGATTGAGACACGACCCTGAAAGAGGGATTGACGACAGTGCTCGACGTCAACTTCTTCGACGAGCTGCGGATCGGCCTGGCGACCGCGGACGACATCCGACAGTGGTCCCACGGCGAGGTCAAGAAGCCGGAGACCATCAACTACCGCACCCTCAAGCCCGAAAAGGACGGACTCTTCTGCGAGAAGATCTTCGGTCCGACCCGGGACTGGGAGTGCTACTGCGGCAAGTACAAGCGTGTCCGCTTCAAGGGCATCATCTGTGAGCGCTGTGGCGTCGAGGTCACTCGCGCCAAGGTGCGCCGTGAGCGGATGGGCCACATCGAGCTGGCCGCTCCCGTCACGCACATCTGGTACTTCAAGGGCGTTCCGAGCCGGCTGGGCTACCTGCTGGACCTCGCCCCCAAGGACCTCGAGAAGGTCATCTACTTCGCCGCCTACATGATCACGTGGGTGGACGAGGAGCGCCGTACGCGCGACCTGCCCTCGCTGGAGGCGCACGTCTCCGTCGAGCGTCAGCAGATCGAGCAGCGCCGTGACGCGGACCTCGAGGCCCGCGCCAAGAAGCTCGAGACCGACCTGGCCGAGCTGGAGGCCGAGGGCGCCAAGGCGGACGTGCGCCGCAAGGTGCGCGAGGGCGCCGAGCGTGAGATGAAGCAGCTGCGCGACCGTGCGCAGCGCGAGATCGACCGCCTCGACGAGGTCTGGAACCGCTTCAAGAACCTCAAGGTCCAGGACCTGGAGGGCGACGAGCTGCTCTACCGCGAGCTGCGTGACCGCTTCGGCACGTACTTCATGGGCGGCATGGGCGCGGCCGCGCTGCAGAAGCGCCTGGAGTCCTTCGACCTCGACGAAGAGGCCGAGAAGCTCCGCGAGATCATCCGTACCGGCAAGGGCCAGAAGAAGACCCGTGCGCTCAAGCGCCTCAAGGTCGTCTCCGCGTTCCTGCAGACCCGCAACAGCCCCAACGGCATGGTGCTGGACTGCATCCCGGTCATCCCGCCGGACCTGCGTCCGATGGTGCAGCTGGACGGTGGCCGCTTCGCGACCTCCGACCTGAACGACCTGTACCGCCGCGTCATCAACCGCAACAACCGCCTCAAGCGTCTCCTTGACCTCGGTGCGCCCGAGATCATCGTGAACAACGAGAAGCGGATGCTGCAGGAGGCCGTCGACGCGCTGTTCGACAACGGCCGCCGCGGCCGCCCGGTCACCGGTCCCGGTAACCGCCCGCTGAAGTCCCTCAGCGACATGCTGAAGGGTAAGCAGGGCCGTTTCCGTCAGAACCTGCTCGGTAAGCGTGTGGACTACTCCGCGCGTTCCGTCATCGTCGTCGGTCCGCAGCTGAAGCTGCACCAGTGCGGTCTGCCCAAGGCCATGGCGCTGGAGCTCTTCAAGCCGTTCGTGATGAAGCGCCTGGTCGACCTGAACCACGCGCAGAACATCAAGAGCGCCAAGCGGATGGTCGAGCGCGGCCGCACGGTCGTCTACGACGTCCTCGAAGAGGTCATCGCCGAGCACCCGGTTCTGCTGAACCGTGCTCCCACCCTGCACCGCCTGGGCATCCAGGCCTTCGAGCCGCAGCTGGTCGAGGGCAAGGCCATTCAGATTCACCCGCTCGTCTGCACCGCGTTCAACGCGGACTTCGACGGTGACCAGATGGCCGTGCACCTGCCGCTGTCCGCGGAGGCGCAGGCCGAGGCCCGCATCCTGATGCTGTCCTCGAACAACATCCTCAAGCCGGCCGACGGCCGTCCGGTCACCATGCCGACCCAGGACATGGTGCTCGGTCTGTTCTTCCTCACCACCGACGAGGAGGAGCGCGAGGTCAAGGGCGAGGGCCGGGCGTTCGGCTCGGTCGCCGAGGCCATCATGGCCTTCGACGCCCGCGAGCTCTCGCTGCAGGCCAAGGTCGACATCCGCTTCCCGATCGGCACCGTCCCGCCCCGTGGCTGGACCCCGCCGGCCCCGGAGGAGGGCGAGCCCGAGTGGCAGCAGGGTGACAGCTTCCGGCTGCGTACGACCCTGGGCCGCGCGCTCTTCAACGAGCTGCTGCCCGAGGACTACCCGTTCGTCGACTACTCGGTGGGCAAGAAGCAGCTCTCCGCGATCGTCAACGACCTGGCCGAGCGCTACCCGAAGGTCATCGTCGCGGCGACCCTGGACAACCTGAAGGCGGCCGGTTTCCACTGGGCGACCCGTTCCGGTGTCACCGTCGCGGTGTCCGACATCGTCGTGCCGGAGGCCAAGAAGGCCATCGTCGCGGGCTACGAGGCCCAGGACGAGAAGGTCCAGAAGCAGTACGAGCGCGGTCTGATCACCAAGGACGAGCGCACGCAGGAGCTCATCAACATCTGGACCAAGGCGACCAACGAGGTTGCCGAGGCGATGAATGAGAACTTCCCCAAGACCAACCCCATCTTCATGATGGTCGACTCGGGTGCCCGAGGAAACATGATGCAGATGCGGCAGATCGCGGGTATGCGTGGTCTGGTGTCGAACGCGAAGAACGAGACCATCCCGCGTCCCATTAAGGCCTCGTTCCGCGAGGGTCTGTCCGTGCTGGAGTACTTCATCTCCACCCACGGTGCCCGTAAGGGTCTGGCGGACACCGCCCTGCGTACCGCCGACTCCGGTTACCTCACCCGTCGTCTGGTCGACGTCTCCCAGGACGTCATCATTCGCGAGGAGGACTGCGGCACCGAGCGCGGTCTCAAGCTGCGGATCGCCTCCAAGGGCGCGGACGGCATCCTGCGCAAGGCGGACGACGTCGAGTCCTCCGTGTACGCGCGGATGCTGGCCGAGGACGTCGTCGTGGACGGCAAGGTCATCGGCCCGGCCAACGTCGACCTGGGTGACGTGCTCATCGACCAGCTGGTCGCGCACGGCGTCGAGGAGGTCAAGACCCGCTCGGTCCTGACCTGTGAGTCCGCGGTCGGCACCTGTGCCTTCTGCTACGGCCGCTCGCTGGCCACCGGCAAGCTGGTCGACATCGGTGAGGCCGTCGGCATCATCGCGGCCCAGTCCATCGGTGAGCCCGGTACCCAGCTGACGATGCGTACCTTCCACACCGGTGGTGTGGCCGGTGACGACATCACCCTGGGTCTGCCGCGTGTCGTCGAGCTCTTCGAGGCCCGTACGCCCAAGGGTGTCGCCCCGATCTCGGAGGCGGCCGGCCGCGTCCGTATCGAGGAGACCGAGAAGACCAAGAAGGTCATCGTCACGCCGGACGACGGCAGCGACGAGACGGCTTACGGCGTCTCCAAGCGTGCCCGTCTGCTGGTGGGCGAGGGCGACCACGTCGAGGTCGGCCAGCCGCTGACCGTGGGTACCGCCAACCCGCACGACGTGCTGCGCATCCTGGGCCAGCGTGCGGTCCAGGTCCACCTGGTCGGCGAAGTCCAGAAGGTCTACAACAGCCAGGGCGTGGCGATCCACGACAAGCACATCGAGATCATCATCCGGCAGATGCTGCGCCGTGTGACGATCATCGAGTCCGGCGACGCGGAGCTGCTGCCGGGCGAGCTGGTGGAGCGCTCGAAGTTCGAGAGCGAGAACCGTCGCGTTGTGGCGGAGGGTGGCCACCCGGCCTCCGGCCGTCCGCAGCTGATGGGTATCACCAAGGCTTCGCTGGCCACCGAGTCGTGGCTGTCGGCGGCGTCCTTCCAGGAGACGACCCGGGTTCTGACCGACGCGGCGATCAACGCCAAGTCGGACTCCCTGATCGGCCTCAAGGAGAACGTCATCATCGGTAAGCTCATCCCGGCCGGTACGGGCCTGTCCCGCTACCGCAACATCCGGGTCGAGCCGACCGAGGAGGCCAAGGCCGCGATGTACTCGGCCGTCGGCTACGACGACATCGACTACTCGCCCTTCGGGACGGGTTCGGGCCAGGCTGTTCCGCTGGAGGACTACGACTACGGTCCGTACAACCAGTAAGCCCGCAGGCGCTCGGCAGGGCGGTCACCCCACTCGGGGTGGCCGCCCTGCGGCGTTTGCGGCGTGTGGTGCGGCCGGCGGTTCAGCGGGTGGGGCGCAGGTACGGCTGGAGGTGGTGCAGCCGAGTGTGGTACTCGGGGTGGCTGGAGAGCAGCTTGGTCAGCAGCCCGGGGCGGCGGGTGCCCGCCATGGCGCTGGCGGGGGCGGTGCGCGCCGCCTCCAGTTCGTCCGCGTGCAGGGTGTGCAGGACCTCGGCGAGCATCGGGGCGAAGCCGAGGGCTGCGGCGTGCCGGTCGGCGCGCAGCTCGGCGCGGCGCCCGACGGCCGCCAGCAGGTAGGGCGCGATCACCAGCGGCAGGACGAGGAACCACACGGAGAACGCGAAGGTGATCAGCAGGCCGCCCAGGACCAGGAAGAGGATGCCGGTCGCGGCGAGCGAGATGTGGCTCGCGATCAGGAGGGCGAGGCGGGCGGCCCAGCGCAGGCCGGCCCAGGCCAGCCGGCCCGGCAGGGCGTACCAGTAGCCCAGCAGCGAGGACCAGGCGTGGCCGCCGGTGTGGTGGCCCAGCTCGTGGGCGAGGACGGCGGCGAGCTGGCCGCTGGGCAGGCGGTTGAGCGAGAAGGCGGTGACGCCGACGATGTGGCCCGCGGCGGCGTAGGCGTTGAGGTCCTCGCTGTCCTCGATCCACAGCTCGTAGGTGCTGCCGTCGACGCCCGCGCGGGCGGTGACCTCGCGCCAGACGGGGCGCAGCCGCTCCAGCTCCTCGGGGGTGGGGTAGCGCAGCCCCAGTATGTGACGCGCGAAGGAGCTCTCGGCGGGGCGGTGGAAGGCGAGCGCGCCGGAGGCCAGCCACAGCGCGGGCAGCAGCCAGCCGACGTCCGGGAGCAGGGTGTAGGACAGGCCCGCCACCAGCGCCAGGCTGACCAGGAAGCTCGGTACGTACAGCAGGAGCTGGCCCATGGCGGTGGCGTCGGCGCCGCGCTGGTGCTCGGAGAGGTGGATGCGGCGCTGCGGGAAGTCCATGTGGTGCGGGTGGGTCCGGGGTGGCTGGGCCGGGGGTGGTGGCGGTGGCTTGGGGCCCGTGGCGGCGGGCGGGGTGTGCTCGGGGGCGGGGTAGTGGGGCTCGGGGTAGCGGGGTTCGCCGGGCTCGGGACAGCGGGGTTCGTACGGCTGGGACATGGTGCTCCTTCCGCGGGCGGGTCAGCCGGCGAGCAGGGCCCCGGGCAGCAGCATCGTGCCGGCGCAGTACGTGGCCAGGCCGATGCGGATCCACCGGTGCTTGCTGCCGACGATGCGGCTGTTGTGGGTCAGGGCGTCGATCAGGCCGGTCACCGGGTCGCGTTCGGTGTCGGCCAGGGCGCGCGCCAACTCCTCGTGGTGCGCGGCCTGTTGGATGTCGCCGAAGTAGGTGAGCGGGTGGCCGGGGCGCCAGGTGCTGGGCCCGTAGCGCGGCAGGACCGCCATCAGCAGGGCGAGCAGGGACACGGCCAGGGCCGCGGCGCCCAGCCACAGCGCCGCCGCGGCCGGTGCCGCGAGCTGCGCCGGGCTCCAGTCGCGGCCCGCCAGCAGCCCGCCGATCACCCCCGTCGACATGCCGAGCATGCCGACCAGGACGGATGCCTTGCTGTCGGCGCGGGCGATCTCGGCGCGCAGCTCGGCGAGCAGCTGGGTGCCGGCCTGCTCGCCGGGCGCCTGGCGTACGGGTCCGGGCGCGGGCGGGTCCACGGGCGCGCGGGCGGCGCCGGGCCCGGCGGTCACGGGGCGTCCGGGGCCGGGGGAGCGGCAGGAGCGGGGGGCGGGCCTGCGGGCAGGGCGCCCTCGTGCGCCACGGGAGGCGCCGCGCGCCCCAGCACCTGCTGGTCGAGCCGCTCCTTGAGCACCTGGAGGGCGAGCCGCCTGGGCTCCTCCATCTGGTACTCCTCCAGCGCGTCGCCCTTGAGCACCGCGGTGGCCAGCTCCATCTGGTTCCTGACGAGCTGCAGTTCGTCCTCGCGCAGGTGCTCCATGACCAGCCGGGAGTCCTCGGGGTGCCGGGCCAGGTGGAAGGCCCAGGCGGCGACCCCGTTCTGCTCCAGGTGGTAGCGGTAGAAGGTGATCTTCTCGGCCTCGATCCCCTGGAGCTCGATCTCCTGACGGCCCGCCAGCAGCGCGTGCTCGTGGCTCAGGTTCTGCTGCTGCATGGCCAGTTCGTGCTGCTGTCTGCCCTGTTCCAGGGCGCGGTCGGCGTTCAGGCGGTCCTCGCGCATCCGCAGCGCGTGCTCGGGGTCCAGCTTCTGGTCGGCGTAGCGGATGGCGCGCAGCTCGCGGTGGTGGGCGATGGCCGCGTCGTCCAAGCGGACCCGTACGGCACAGGTCACCCGCAGGCCGATGGCCGCCGCGAACTGTCCGGCCTGCGCCACCGCCTGGAGCGCGGCCCGCTCGGCCGCCGGGCTCTGCTCGACGGGGAAGCGCCGGCCCACCGGCCGTATCAGCTGCTGCAGATGGCCCGTGATCAGGGCCGGTACGTCGCGCTCGCCGCTGGCCACGAACAGGGCGGGCTCTTCGACCTGCCAGGACACCTCCACGGTCGCGGTGAACTCGAAGGCGTCGTTGTCGCTGGGCAGCGCCAGTTCCACGCGCACGGGATGCACACCCATGTCCACCTCGTACACGGCGGTGTACCGCTGGGCGGCGATCTGAGAGCGGCTGGGCCGGCGCGGCGGCAGATACGTGGCCGAGCCGCCGGCGGCGGTGACGAAGACCAGGGCGCTGTCGATCCGGGGGGTGCTCCTGCGGGTCAGGGACTCCCAGCGCGAGAGCTGTCGTACGGTCAGGACGGGGTCGGTCAACTCGGTGTGCCGGTCGGCCGGTTGCTGCCATTCGGGCGGGCGGCGGAAGTCCGCCATCGTGCTCATCTCCTCGGCTGTTCAGGGACGCGCCAGGGCGTGCTGGGGCGTGCGTGGGGTCAGTGCGGGGCCAGTACGCGCGCCAGGCGGGCGGCGGCCTGCGGGGGCGGGCCGCCGTCGGCGCCGGGCAGGGTGCGCAGCAGGTGGCCGAGGCGCTGGTGGTCCGGCCCGGTGACGGCCAGCGCGGGAAGCAGCGCCGCCAGGGCCTTCTCGGAGCCCGGGTCGTCCTCGGCCTGGCGTACCCAGTCGCGCAGCCGCTCCAGCGCGGCCGTGGTGTGCCCGCGGTCGCCCAGGGCGGCCCGCCACAGCGCGGCCAGATGCCGGTCGTCCTCGCTGTCGTGCGCCGATACGGCCCGGGCGTGCCACTGGAGAAGCTCGGGGCGGCCGCCCTCGGCGTCGTCCACGGTGCGGGTGCAGGCGCTCAGGAAGGCGCCGAGCGCCAGGTCGCGGACCGGCGCCTCGTCCTGGAGGAAGCGGATCAGCCCGGCGAGCACCTCGCCGCGGGCGGGCGAGAGCAGCAACACCTCGGTGGACTGGGTGAGTTCACCGGTCAGCTCCTCGTCGGCCGCGTCCGGGCCGTCGGCGGCCAGGTCGCGGGCGGTCTGCGAGAGCGCGGCCAGCGCCTGGCCGGGGAAGGCGGGGCCCAGCAGCGCGTAGCCGCGTACGGCGGTCCAGCGCAGCCGGTCGTCGGCCTCGGGGCCCGTGCACCACTCGTGCAGGATGCCGGGGATGTTCGGGGCGCCGGACAGGTGCGCGAGGGTGAGGGCGCCCGCGGCCGCCAGGCGGAAGCGGTAGCGCAGCGCCCGCGCCCAGGGCTCGATGAGCAGCGCCATGGCCGAGGGCAGATCGGCGACGGCGAGTACGGCCGCGGTGGCCGCCGCTCGGGTACGCACCAGGGTGCGTCCGTCGTCCGCGAGCACCTTGAGCCAGCCGACCAGTGCGGGGCGGGCCGAGGGGTGCCCCGTCCACACCTCGCGCAGCAGCACCAGCGGGGCGCGCTCGTCGCAGAAGCGGGACTTGAGCTGGGGGACCGGCCCCCAGTCGGTGTCCTCGTCCTCCTCGTAGGTCCGGGCGCGGGCCAGCTGGAGCCGCTTGGCGATCGAGGTGCCGAAGACGGGGATGCGCGGCACGGCCACGGGGTCCTCGGTCTTCTGCAGCAGGGCGTACAGCACGTCGGTCAGCTCGGCGGTCAGCGCGTAGGGCGCTTCGTGGAAGGAGGCCAGCGAGACGAGGAAGGCCTTGTCGCGCAGCAGGGTGTGCTCGTCGTCGAACCACTCCTGCACCTGCTGCTCGACGGCGGCCAGGCTGAAGCGCTCCAGCTCCTCCAGGGGCTTCTCGCGCCGGGCGTAGCGGGCCAGCGCCCGGGCGTAGGCGGTGACCTCGCGCAGCTGGTGGCCGCGGGCCAGGAAGTCCACCGTGGGCCGCAGGCCCAGCAGCTCCGCCTCCTGCGCGCCGTCGCCGACCAGGTCGCGCAGCTGGGCGCGGAGCACGTCCTCGGGCGGCGGGGGCCGCCACTCCACGGCCCGTACGGAGTCGTCCAGCGCCGCCTGCGGCCCGACAGTGATCACCAGATGCCCCTGGTGCTGGGCCAACTGCTCCTGGACGGCGCGCAGATGGTGCTCGCGCAGCGGCCGGTCGCGGTGGGTGACCAGGTCGTACAGCAGGTATCCGCGGGCGCTGTCCAGCTGCCGGGCCAGGTCGGTGGGGGAGGTGGCGGGGTCCAGGACGCGTACGGGGCTGACGCCCAGGCGGTGCAGCAGCATCAGCGCGGCGGTGCGCCGGCCGGTGAAGCGGGGGCCGCTGAGCACCACCACGCGGTCGCTGCGCAGCTGTTCCAGGGCCGGGGCAAAGGCCTCGCTCTCGGCGAAGACGCTGGTCAGCCGGGTCACGACATCGGGCGGGAGGTCGCCGGAGGCATGGTGGGGACCGGCCGGGCCCCGGTAGTGGATCTCGGTCTTGCTGCCCATGATGACGTCGCCGGCGACCCGGCCGCCGCTGACCCCGTGCTGGTCTGCGGCGACCAGTGAGCCGCCGAAGGAGGAGGCGGCGTCGAGCATGATGCCGGGGCTGTGCCGGTACAGGTCGCGGCGGGCCGCCCAGGCGTCCTGCGGCTGGTCGGCCTCCTCGGCGGGCTCGGCGGCGTCCGGGGCGGGCTGTTCGGGGGAGGGCTGCTGTGGGTGCTGGTCCTCGGTCTCGGCCGCGCTCACCGGTGCTCCCCGCGGTCCGTGCTGCCCAGGATCACATCGCCGGTGACCTGGCCGCCGGAGACGCCGTGCTGGTCGCCGGTGACGACGCTGCCGCCGATCGTGGGGGTGCCGTGGAAGTTCAGGACGACACCGCCCGTCGGCGCGGTGGCCGCGGGACCGTCCTGGCGCGGGCGTACGGGGCCTTCCGCGGGCGCGGTGGCCTCGGGTACGGCGCCGGGCGCGGGGCCCTCCTGGAGCGGCGGGCCGTACAGCCAGGCCGTCAGCGGGCCCTCCTTGGCGGCGACGGTGACCGGCGAGAAGGCCTCGGGGCGCAGCCCTGCGTGCCCGTGGCGGACGATGCCCCGGTAGACGGCGTCGGACACGCACAGCGCGGTGTGCGCCGCAGGGTCCCGGCGCAGCGCGGTCCGCAGTTCGGCGGCGTCCAGCAGCCGGCAGGCCTGGTTGAGGTCGTGGCCGACGATGCCGCCGCTGACGCCGCCCCTGGGGTCCAGGGCGATCTCGCCCGCGGCCAGTACGACGCGCAGCCGCAGCTGGGTGCTGCTGGCGGCGAACCGGTTGTAGTTGTGCAGCAGGCCGGGGGTGGTGGTCAGCAGCGAGCGCAGCAGCGCGACCTTGGAGACCTCGGCGCTGATCAGGATGATCACGCCGTCGCCGCGGTCCTCGCGGTACTGCTGGGTGCGCTCGACCCCGGCGGCGGCCAGGGTGTCCTCGACGATGTCGTAGAGCGTGCGGCGCAGGAAGGCCTGCTCCACGTCGTCACGCCTGCCGAACTGCTCGATGTCCAGGACAAGGATGGTGCGGTTCACGGGGTCGCTCATGGTCGCCTCTCGCCGGCCGGTCCGTCAGAGCGCAACCGTGGCGCAGCGCGCAGCGGGGCGGGATGGCGCCCGGCACACAGGAACTGTGACCGTGTGCACAGAGCGTGCGCAGCGGCAGGTCAGCCGCCGCGGCCGATGCGGCGCAGCTGTTCGGGGCGGACCAGGACCAGGCCGCGGCGGCTGGTGACGACGATGCCGCGCTGGCGCAGTTCCTTCAGCAGGCGGGCCACCGCCTCACGGGAGGCGCCCACCGAACCGGCGAGTTCGTACTGGCTCAGGCCCGCGGTGAGCCGTACGCCGTCCTCGACCCGCTCGCCATGGGTACGGGCGAGGTCCAGCAGCAGGATGGCCAGGCGCTCGCGGACGCTCAGCGCGGCGAACTCCAGCCGCCTTCGGTCACTTGAGCGCATCCGGTCGGTGGTCAGGCCCAGTAATCGCAGCGCCGCGCACGGGGTCCCCGTCAGGTACGCGGTGAAGCGGTCCTTGTCCACGGCGACGGCCTCGACCTCCTCCAGCGCCGTCACGGTCGCGGAGCGGGGCCTGCCGCTCAGGGCGGCGGACTCCCCGACGATGTCGCCCGGGCCGCGCAGCGCCAGCAGCGCCTCGTAGCCGTTGGCGGCGGAGCTGGTGACCTTGGTCCAGCCGCTGAGGACCAGCAGGATGTGGGTGGAGGGTTCGTGCTGGCGCAGCAGGAGCGAGCGCGGGCCGTAGCGCAGCGGGCGCCCCAGGCCCAGCAGGGCGGCCCGGTCCTCGTGCTCCAGGCGGGCCAGGAAGGGCACCCGGTCGTCCAGGGTGTGGCCGTGCCCCCAGTGGTCGGATGGCGACGGTGTTGGCCGTGCCATGTCATGTACGAACCCGTGATTGCCCGCCATCGCCATGGAATCCCCCGAATCTCGGCTGACTTACTGTAGTTGAGCACGCGGTGACCGGATGGGGAACCGTGCGATCGCCCGGTGCGTGCTGGATGATGGGTACAGGCCTGAAGAGTTGGGGGAGGTGGTCGAGGTGGCGTTCCAGCCGTGGCAGGGCGGGCAGCCCGCTCAGCCGTCGAACGGTGCACCGGCGATGCGGGCCTCGCACGCCGACCGCGAGCGTGCGGTCGATGTGCTCAAGGCCGGGTTCGCGGAGGGCCGGCTCCCGCAGTCCGAGTACGAGCAGCGCATCACCCGCGCCTATCAGGCGCAGACCCACGGCGAGCTCCAGCTGCTGGTCTCCGATCTGCCCCAAGGGCCCGTACCGCAGGCGAACTTCGCGCCGCGGCCGGTGGTGCCGCCCACCTTCATGCCCATGCCGCCGCCGGTGGCGACCAACGGCGCGGCCACCGGTTCGCTGGTCTGCGGCATCCTGACGTTCGTGACCGGCGGGCTGACGGGCATCCCCGCGGTGATCCTCGGCCACAAGGCCAGAGCGGAGATCCGGCGCACCGGCGAGGCGGGCGACGGCCAGGCGGTGGCGGGGCTGGTGCTGGGCTGGCTGAGCATCGCGGGCTGGGCGCTGCTGCTGTTCGTCGCCATGATCGCGGTGGTGGGCAGCGGCTGACGGCGGGGCCGCCACGGGGGAGTGACGCCTCCTTCCGTACGGCCCCATATCCCATTACGGTGACCGCAGCGCCGCAAGGGCCCGGCGTGTCCTACGCGTGTGCATTTGTTTTGACCGCAGCCGATGCGCTAGGTACGCTCTGACCTTGTGCCTGGGGTGTCCCTGGGCTGCCGCGCGTGCACTCATGGCCCAGGCCATCAGATGCCCTCCGTGCGGAAGCCGGGTCTCGACACCGCAATCTGCCGCCCTCCTCGTTCCAGCGAGGGGTCTGCAGCATTCGACACACCCGACCTCGTGGGTCGGCGAAGTTCCAGGTTAGCTTTACCGAGACTGGCACACAGAAACCGGAGAAACGGTGCCTACGATCCAGCAGCTGGTCCGCAAGGGCCGGCAGGACAAGGTCGAGAAGAACAAGACGCCCGCGCTCGAGGGTTCGCCCCAGCGCCGTGGCGTCTGCACGCGTGTTTTCACGACCACCCCGAAGAAGCCGAACTCGGCCCTGCGTAAGGTCGCGCGTGTGCGTCTGACCAGCGGGATCGAGGTCACCGCTTACATTCCGGGTGAGGGCCACAACCTGCAGGAGCACTCGATCGTGCTCGTGCGTGGCGGTCGTGTGAAGGACCTGCCGGGTGTTCGGTACAAGATCATCCGCGGCTCCCTCGACACGCAGGGCGTCAAGAACCGCAAGCAGGCTCGCAGCCGCTACGGCGCCAAGAAGGAGAAGTAAGAATGCCTCGTAAGGGCCCCGCCCCGAAGCGCCCGGTCATCATCGACCCGGTCTACAACTCTCCTCTGGTGACCTCCCTCATCAACAAGGTGCTGCTGAACGGAAAGCGCTCCACCGCCGAGCGCATCGTTTACGGCGCCATGGAGGGCCTGCGCGAGAAGACCGGCAACGACCCGGTCATCACGCTCAAGCGCGCGCTGGAGAACATCAAGCCGACCCTCGAGGTCAAGTCCCGCCGTGTCGGTGGCGCGACCTACCAGGTTCCGGTCGAGGTCAAGCCGGGTCGCGCGTCGACCCTGGCGCTGCGCTGGCTCGTGGGCTACTCCCGCGCCCGCCGCGAGAAGACCATGACCGAGCGCCTCATGAACGAGCTGCTGGACGCCTCGAACGGCCTCGGCGCTTCGGTCAAGAAGCGCGAGGACACGCACAAGATGGCCGAGTCCAACAAGGCCTTCGCGCACTACCGCTGGTAGTCGCAACCCACATCGAGACCGAGAGAAGACTGAAGCCTTATGGCTACCACTTCGCTTGACCTGGCCAAGGTCCGCAACATCGGGATCATGGCCCACATCGACGCGGGCAAGACGACCACCACCGAGCGGATCCTGTTCTACACCGGTGTTTCGTACAAGATCGGTGAAGTCCACGACGGCGCAGCCACCATGGACTGGATGGAGCAGGAGCAGGAGCGTGGCATCACGATCACCTCTGCTGCCACCACCTGCCACTGGCCGCTGGAGAACGTCGACCACACCATCAACATCATCGACACCCCGGGGCACGTCGACTTCACCGTCGAGGTGGAGCGCTCCCTGCGCGTGCTCGACGGTGCGGTGACGGTGTTCGACGGCGTCGCCGGCGTTGAGCCCCAGTCCGAGACCGTGTGGCGTCAGGCGGACCGCTACGGCGTTCCGCGTATCTGCTTCGTCAACAAGCTCGACCGGACCGGTGCTGAGTTCCACCGCTGCGTCGACATGATCACGGACCGCCTCGGCGCGACCCCGATCGTGATGCAGCTGCCCATCGGCACCGAGATGGACTTCAAGGGCGTTGTGGACCTGGTCCGCATGAAGGCCCTGGTCTGGTCCGCCGAGGCTGCCAAGGGCGAGATGTACGACGTCGTCGACATCCCGGACACGCACCTCGAGGCGGCCGACGAGTGGCGCGGCAAGCTGCTGGAGACCGTCGCCGAGAACGACGAAGAGATGATGGAGCTGTACCTCGAGGGCCAGGAGCCCTCCGAGGAGCAGCTGTACGCGGCGATCCGCCGTATCACCATCGCCTCCGGCAAGGCCGACGTCACCACCGTCACCCCGGTGTTCTGCGGTACCGCGTTCAAGAACAAGGGCGTTCAGCCCCTGCTCGACGCGGTCGTGCGCTACCTCCCCTCCCCGCTGGACGTCGAGGCCATCGAGGGCCACGCGGTCAACGACCCGGAGGAGGTCGTCAAGCGCAAGCCGTCCGACGACGAGCCGCTGGCCGCCCTGGCCTTCAAGATCGCGAGCGACCCCCACCTGGGCAAGCTCACCTTCATCCGGGTCTACTCGGGTCGCCTGGAGTCCGGCACGCAGGTGCAGAACTCCGTCAAGGGCAAGAAGGAGCGCATCGGCAAGATCTACCGGATGCACGCGAACAAGCGTGAGGAGATCGAGTCGGTGGGTGCCGGTGACATCGTCGCCGTCATGGGTCTGAAGCAGACCACCACCGGTGAGACCCTCTGCGACGCGGGCCAGCCGGTGATCCTGGAGTCGATGGAGTTCCCGGCCCCGGTCATCCAGGTCGCCATTGAGCCCAAGTCCAAGGGCGACCAGGAGAAGCTGGGTGTCGCCATCCAGCGCCTCGCCGAGGAGGACCCCTCCTTCCAGGTTCACACCGACGAGGAGACCGGCCAGACCATCATCGCGGGTATGGGCGAGCTGCACCTCGACGTGCTGGTCGACCGTATGCGCCGTGAGTTCCGGGTCGAGGCCAACGTCGGCAAGCCGCAGGTCGCGTACCGCGAGACGCTGCGCAAGCCGGTCGAGCGCCTCGACTACACGCACAAGAAGCAGACTGGTGGTTCCGGCCAGTTCGCGAAGGTGCAGATCGCCATCGCGCCGCTCGAGGGCGACGGGTACGAGTTCGAGAACAAGGTCACCGGTGGCCGTATCCCGCGGGAGTACATCCCGTCCGTGGACGCGGGCTGCCAGGAGGCCATGGAGTTCGGTGTTCTCGCCGGCTACCCGCTGACCGGCGTCAAGGTCACGCTGCTCGACGGTGCCTTCCACGAGGTCGACTCCTCCGAGATGGCCTTCAAGATCGCCGGTTCGATGGCCTTCAAGGAGGCCGCGCGCAAGGCCTCCCCGGCCCTGCTCGAGCCGATGATGAAGGTCGAGGTCACCACGCCCGAGGACTACATGGGCGACGTGATCGGCGACATCAACTCCCGCCGTGGTCAGATCCAGTCCATGGAGGACCGCAGCGGCGCCAAGCTCGTCACGGGCCTGGTTCCGCTCTCGGAGATGTTCGGCTACGTCGGAGACCTCCGCAGCAAGACGTCGGGTCGCGCGAGCTACTCGATGCAGTTCGACTCCTACGCCGAGGTTCCGCGGAACGTCGCCGAGGAGATCATCGCGAAGGCCAAGGGCGAATAAGCTTCCGTCTCTCCGGATCCGGAACACGCTTTAGGCTTGACACCGGCTGACGGGGCATTCCCCGCGTTCCGTGAGGAATGCCCCCCGGCCGGCACCCCAGCAAAGATCACCTGGCGCCGATGAGTAAGGCGTACAGAACCACTCTCCAGGAGGACCCCAGTGGCGAAGGCGAAGTTCGAGCGGACTAAGCCGCACGTCAACATCGGCACCATCGGTCACGTCGACCACGGTAAGACGACCCTTACCGCGGCGATCACCAAGGTGCTGCATGACGAGTTCCCCGACCTGAACCCCTTCACGCCGTTCGAGGACATCGACAAGGCGCCGGAGGAGCGGCAGCGCGGTATCACCATCTCCATCGCGCACGTGGAGTACCAGACGGCCAACCGTCACTACGCCCACGTTGACTGCCCGGGTCACGCGGACTACATCAAGAACATGATCACCGGTGCCGCCCAGATGGACGGCGCGATCCTCGTGGTCGCCGCGACCGACGGCCCGATGCCGCAGACCAAGGAGCACGTGCTCCTGGCCCGCCAGTCCGGCGTTCCGTACATCGTTGTCGCCCTGAACAAGGCCGACATGGTGGACGACGAGGAGATCATGGAGCTCGTCGAGCTCGAGGTCCGTGAGCTGCTCTCGGAGTACGAGTTCCCGGGCGACGACCTGCCGGTCGTCAAGGTCTCCGCTCTCAAGGCGCTCGAGGGCGACCCGGAGTGGACCAAGACCGTCGTCGAGCTGATGAAGGCCGTGGACGAGAACGTCCCGGAGCCGAAGCGTGACGTCGACCAGCCGTTCCTGATGCCGATCGAGGACGTCTTCACGATCACCGGTCGTGGCACCGTCGTCACCGGCCGCATCGAGCGCGGTGTCCTGAAGGTCAACGAGACCGTCGACATCATCGGCATCAAGACCGAGAAGACCACCACCACGGTCACCGGTATCGAGATGTTCCGCAAGCTGCTCGACGAGGGCCAGGCCGGTGAGAACGTCGGTCTGCTGCTCCGCGGCATCAAGCGCGAGGACGTCGAGCGCGGCCAGTGCATCATCAAGCCGGGTTCGGTCACCCCGCACACCGAGTTCGAGGCCACGGCCTACATCCTGTCGAAGGACGAGGGTGGCCGCCACACCCCGTTCTTCAACAACTACCGTCCGCAGTTCTACTTCCGTACGACTGACGTGACCGGTGTTGTGACCCTGCAGGAGGGCACCGAGATGGTCATGCCTGGCGACAACGCCACCATGAACGTCTCGCTGATCCAGCCCGTCGCCATGGAGGAGGGCCTGCGCTTCACCATCCGTGAGGGCGGCCGTACCGTCGGCGCCGGCCAGGTCACCAAGGTCGTCAAGTAATTCCGTTACTGGACGTCCGGGGAGACCCGGTAGCTCTTCGGAGCTGCGAGCCGCGAGCTCATGAGAGATGCCCGTACGACCTCGGTCGTACGGCTGTCTCTTATCACATCT
>NZ_JBSIBZ010000076.1:0-48027 GCF_058245575.1 Streptomyces sp. UF-297
CCCCCCCCGCCCCCCCCCCCCCCCCCCCCCCCCCCCCCCCCCCCCCCGCCGGGGCGGCTACTTGGTGCCGACGACCATGTGCTCGGGCCCGTCCAGCGGGGCGACGACGCTGTCGCGGAAGCCGGCCTCGCGCATCCAGGCCTGGCACTCGGCGCCGGTGTAGCCCAGTCCGCCCGCGGAGACCATCGAGACATTGAGGCTGATCAGCAGGCCGGTCGTGCGCTCGCGCCGGTCGTCGTCGATCAGCGACTCGTAGACGAGCAGCCGGCCGCCGTCCGGCAGCGCCTCGTACGCCTTGCGGATGAGCATCTTCTTGGTGTCCAGGTCCCAGTCGTGCAGGACGTGTCCCATCACGATCACATCGGCGGTGGGCAGCGGGTCGTGGAAGAAGTCGCCGCCGGCGAAGCGAGCCCGGTCGGCGATGCCCACTTCCTTGGTGTGGGTCTCGAAGCCGGTGCCGACCACGGGGAGGTCGAAGCCGATGCCCTCCAGGTGCGGGTGGCGGGTGAGGACCTGGGCCAGCAGGGAGCCTTCGGCGCAGCCGACGTCGGCCACCGTCCGGGCCGTGGACCAGTCGAAGCGCTCGCCGATGGCCTGGTTGGCGCCCATGCTGTAGCCGGTCATGGCCCGCAGGAAGCCGCTGACCTGGTCCGGCGCCGCGAAGGCCTCGCCGAAGGTGTCGCTGCCCGGGTCGGCGCCGACCAGCTTCGGGTCGCCGGCCGCGCTCTGGTCCTCGCCGACGGAGGCGGCCAGCGCCGCGGAGAAGTCGAGCCGGCCGCCGCTGCGCAGAGCCTGGGTCAGGCCCGTCCAGCAGCCGAAGCCGGCGTTGAGGAAGGCGAGGTATCCGGAGATGTCGGTGGCGGGCTTGGCGGGGTCGAGATAGCGGGCGGCGAGCGGGGAGTTGCGGTACGTGCCGGCCTCGCGCTCCAGCAGGCCCATGGACAGCAGGGCGTCCAGGAAGTCGGCGGCGCCGCGGCCGGCTATGCCCAGCCTCTCGCACAGTTCAGCGCCGGTGGCGGGCCGTTCGGCCAGCGCCGGGAACACCCCGATCTCCACCGCGCTCAGCAGCACTTTGGACTTCCAGAAGGCCACGGCGACATCGATGATGGCGTGCGGCGAGCCGTCCTCGGCCGTGGCAGTGTGCTGCGGGTCGGTCATCTGTGGTTCTCCGTTCCTGGTCATCACGGGTGATCACACGAGTTGAAGGTCTTCGTAGACGGCGTCGCCGATCGCCATCGTGCGCGCCTGGTGTTCGTCCTGCCAGGCCTTGCCGTTGAGGTGGAGGGCAACCACCAGCCCGACGTCGGGGTCGGCGAAGGCCACCGAGGTCCACAGCCCGTAGTGGCCGAAGGTACGCAGCGAGGCGTGCCGGCTGTAGGCGGTGCAGGCCTCGCCGAGGTAGTGGGACTCCATGCGGAAGCCGAGCCCCCAGTCGGCGTTGCCGAACGGGTCGGTCAGGCCCACCCGCAGGTGCGCGGTGAGCGCCATGACGGTCTGCGGGCGCAGGATCCGTCCGCCGCTGCCCTGGCCGCCGGCCGCCAGCGCCTCGAAGAAGCGGCCCAGGTCGGACATCGGGCCGCGCAGGTTCAGGCCCGGGATGGGGCGGGTGCAGGCGGCTTCGGTGGCGTACCAGTGGGTGGGCTGGGCGGGCAGGCCGCCGCCGGTGATGTGGATCAGGGGAAGTTCGGCGGCCAGTCTGCGGTACTCCTGGGGGTCGAACACCACGCGGGTGTCGCTCATCTTGCAGGGGGCCAGCACCTCTTCGGTGAGGTACTGCTCGTAACTGCGGCCGTCCACGGCCCTGACGACCTCGGAGAGCAGGAACCAGCCCCACCACGGCGAGTAGTTGATCCGCGCTCCGGGCGCGGTATCGGTGGGGACCTTCATCCGCGCCAGCAGTTCGCGGCGCAGGTCCATCGGTGCGGTCATGGTGCCGTGCAGCGGGTCCAGGCCGAGCGGGACGGTCGTGGTGTGGGTGAGGATCTGGTAGAGGGTGACGCTCTCCCGTCCCTCGCCGGCGAACCACGGGAGGTAGTCGGCGACCGGCCGCAGGGGATCGAGCAGGCCGCGCTCCCACAGCTGCCCGATGGCCACCGCGCCCACTGTTTTGGAGCAGCAGTACCAGATCGGCAGGGAGTCCCGGGTGAAGGCGACTCCCGGGCGGGCCTCGCCCACGGCCACGGAGATCTCGGTGCCGGTGGCGGCGTGCGAGACATAGAGCTGGGCGCCGGGGGTGGTGCGTCCCAGCTCGCGCTGCAGGGCGGCCATGGTGCGCGGCAGCGTGTCGGCGGCGGTGCGCACCGCCTCGGCCTGTGCGCCGTATCCCGCGGCGGCTTCCCGTACGGAGGCGGGCGCGGCGGCGGGCGGCCACGGCGCGGCCGTCGGGGACGGCACACCGGCGGTCAGGGCGCGCAGTTGGGCCATGACGCCGGTCGGGTCCTGCTGGAGGAGGCGGTCCAGGAAGAAGAGGTACAGGAAGATGCCCTCCAGGTGCACCCCGCCGCTCTCGAAGAGCCGCACCCGCTGCTCGGCGTCCCCGAAGAGCAGGACGGCGGCATCCGTGAGGCCGAGGGCGAGGGTGAGCAGGGGCCGCTCGCCCCACTCCCCCGCGCGAAAGCTCAGGCGCCCGGTGTCCGTGTCGACGAGGACCAGGACCTCCCGGGCCACCTCGCGGGGCGCGTCGGTGATCCTCAGGCCCATCCGCAGCGCCGTGGACTCCTCCGGTGCGCTCGCGGCCGTCACTTCCTGTGCGCTGCGCAGCCAGTCGGCGCAGAAGAGGGTGAGCCCGGCGGGCGGGGCCGTACGGCCCGCCCGCGCGGTGGTGGCCTCGTTCATCGCTCTGTCCTGGCGACGGTGAAACGCACCATGTTCGTGCTGGTCAGGCTGCCGTCGGGGGCGCGCAGCCGGGCGAGTTCGGCGTTGACCGCCGCGGTGGCCGCGTCCATCGACTCCGCGGGCACGCTCTCCCAGAAGGTACGGCCCGCCGTCGACCACACCCACCGCCACCACTGCTGAGCGCCCTGGAAGCGGGTCACGCAGGGGACCACCGCCGTCTCCACCGAGGCGAAACCCGCCTCCTCCAGCATGGTGTGCAGCGCCGGGATGGAGGTGAACGGGCTGTCCTGGGGCAGCCGGTGGGAGGAGGCGCCGCCGAAGGGGGCGCTGGCGGCGAAGACCGGGGCCCACCGCTCGTCCTGGCGGCCCCACCAGGACAGGGCGAACCGGCCGCCGTGGCCGAGCAGTTCGCGGTAGCGGGCGGCCGCCTGGCGGGGGTTGGGGAAGAAGAACATCGAGATCCCGGCGAGCACGGCGTCGTAGGAGCCGTTCGCGGCCACGCCCTGCCAGTCGGCCTTCTCCGCGTCGCAGACCAGGGCGCGGGCGTTGGTCAGGCCTTCCTGCGCGATGGCCGCGCGGGCCCTGTCGACCATGCCGTGGGACAGGTCGATGCCGGTCACCGCGCCGCCGGGGCCGACCGCGTGCGCCGCGGGCACCAGTACGGCGCCGGTGCCGCACCCCACGTCCAGGACGCGCTCGCCCGCCACCAGCCCGGCGTGCTGGACCAGTTGGCGGCCCAGGTCGTTGAAGTGGGAGACGCCGACGTTCTCGTACGTCGGGGCGCTGCGGTCGAAGAGTCCGGCCAGGTGCTCCTTGAGTTGACTGTCCGGCGTGTGCTGCGCGGTCTCGGTCACGAGGTGCTCCCCTTCACATGCGGTGCGGTGCCGCCGAGCCGGACGGGCGTGCCGGTGCGGCTGGATTCGTAGACGGCGCCGACCACGTCCAGCGCCTGCCGTCCGGCCTCGCCGTCCACCAGCGGGGCGCGGCCGGTGCGTACGGCCTCGCAGAAGTCCACGAGCTGGTCGTGGTGGGGCTGGTAGAGCAGGCCGATCCGGTCGCGCACCGGCTCCTGCTCGGTGCGCGGCCGCCAGGCGTCGGCCTGGTTGCCGTCCCCGAACGCTCCGTAGGCGGCGGCCCGTTCGCCCTCCTGCGCGGCGTGCAGGTAGGCCAGTTCGTCATTGTCGATGACCACCGAGCCGCGGTCGCCGTTGACCGCGAGGCGGGCGGTGCGCCCCGGGTAGGCGGCGGTGGTCGCCAGCAGGACGCCCAGGGCGCCGTCGGAGAAGCGCAGGCTCGCGGTGGCCACGTCCTCGACCTCGATGCTCCGGTGGGCCAGCAGCGCGGTGTGCGCGGCGACCTCCACGACGGGCCCGGCCAGCGCCTGGGCCAGGTCGACGGCGTGCACGGCCTGGTTCATCAGGGCGCCGCCGCCGTCCAGGTCGCGGGTGCCGCGCCAGGACCCGGAGGCGTAGTAGGACTGCTCCCGCCACCAGGGCACCTCGATGAGCACCGAGGTGATCCGGCCCAGCTTGCCGTCCGCGATGGCGGACCGGGCGACCTGGGCGGCGGGGTCGAAGCGGTGCTGGGAGATGACCCCGAGGCGCAGTCCGGTCGCTTCCGCGGTGGCGATGAGCCGGCGGGCGGCCCGTGGGGAGACGTCGATGGGCTTTTCGACCAGGACGTGCTTGCCGGCCCGCAGGGCGGCGATGCCCAGTTCGGCGTGGGTGCCGCTGGGGGTGCAGACGAGGACGGCGTCGATGTCCGTGCGGGCGAGCAGGTCCGCGACTCCGTGGGCGTCGCAGCCCAGGTCGGCGGCGAGTTCCTTGGCGCGGGTGGTGTCCCGTGCGGCGACGGCGGCCAGTCGGGCGCGTCCTGCCAGTGGCTGGTCGGTGCGGGTCAGCAGCCGGCCCATGAATCCGCCGATGGACCCGCAGCCGATGATGGCGAAGTTCAGCACGCTCGCCTCAGCTCGCCACGGGGACAATGGCGTTGCCCAGGTAGTTGGGGAGTTCGGTCAGCCGCTGCTGCTGGAGGTCGAGGTCGGTGGGGTAGGTGCGGCGGTAGTGGGCGGTGACGTCCTGGACCTCGCGCCAGGTGGTGGGCATGGTCCCGCCGTTGTGCCGGGCGGCGAGCTGCTCGTACAGGGTGGTGCCGGGGCGCAGATAGAGCTGGTTGATGCCGAACCACGCGGGCAGCGAGGCCGCCCAGTCCACCAGCCGCCCGGAGATGCAGGCCTGGTCCTCGGGAAGTCCCAGCAGGATGAAGGCGAACGGGGTGATGCCGGCGTCGCGCAGCTTGAGGACGGCCTGGGCGATCTGCTCCTCGCTGACGCGCTTGTGGACGCCGGTGTCGGCGATGGCGGGCGACTCGGCGCCCAGCCACATGCCCTGGCAGCCGGCCCTGGCCCATTCGGTGACGTCGTTCTTCAGGACGACCTCGGCGCGGGTCTGGCCGACCCAGCCCAGTCCGCGGCCTTCCAGGCGGCCGCACAGGTCCCGGTAGAAGGACTTGTTGATGCCGAAGACGTAGTCGAGGAAGAAGACGAAGTCCAGGCCCGCGGCCTGCTGTGCGTCGATCTCCTTGACCACGCGGTCCAGCGGCTGGTTGCGCATGCGGGTGCCGAAGGGCAGATGGCAGAAAGTGCAGCCGTACGTGCACCCGCGGGCGGCCAGCACCATGCCGCAGGGGCCGGGCAGCGGCAGTCCGCCGGAGATGACCTCGGCGGTGTAGCTCGCGGTGGGCACCAGGTCGTAGGCGGGGAAGGCGAATTCTTCCAGCGGGATGTTGGGGTAGGGCCGCGGCTTGGTGTCGGGGCTGGTCAGCAGGTTGGCCGGGGCGGGGTCGCCGAGGACGGCGCTGTCCTGGCCGGCCAGCAGGCTGCGGACGGCGCCGACAGTGGCCGAGTCCGTCTCGCCCAGCGCGACGTGGTCGGCGCCCACTTCGGCCCGGGTGGACTCGGGCAGGTGGGTGCCGTGGGCCCCCACCACGACCGTACGGGCGGTGGGGTACAGGGCCTTGGCGCGGTCCAGGGCGGCGCGGACGGGGTCCAGCTCCAGCGGGTAGCACTGGGCTCGGTCGGCGATGGCGGAGTAGACGATCAGCAGGTCGTAGCCGTCGGGTCCGGCCGGGCGCTCCTGGAGGCGCTGGTCCCACACGCTGACGGTGTGGCCCTCCGCGCGCAACTGCCCTGCGGCCGTGACCGCGTCCAGGGGCAGCTGGATGAAGTACTGGTCGAACTTGTTGCTCGGGATGACAAGGCAGATCCGGCTCATGGGCGCTTCACTCTCACAGTCGGGAGGGCTCTCACAGGCGGGTGGGGAGGGCGGCGGGGACGGCGGCGGCGGAGGCGCCGGTGCGGCCCAGCGCGGCCAGCGCCGTGATGCGGTCGATGGGCCGCAGGTCCAGCTCGGGCCGCTCCCGGTGGGCCAGCAGCGCGGCCACCGCGTGACGCAGCGCGTTCTCCATCGGGGAGTCGTTGATCAGCCACTCGCGGCGGCCGTCGGGCCGGTCCATGGTCAGCCGGTGCATGTTGCGCGGCAGCGGTGTGCCGTTGGGCAGGCTGACGGGGTCCAGCTCCAGGGTGAGGCGGACCGCTCCGGCCTCGACGCGGGCCACCCGCTGGCGGCTGTCGGCGGCCCGGCCCGGCCGTCTGGCCCAGCGCGGGGCCGGGGCGCCCGGGGCGGCGTCGGGGCCGACGATGGTCGAGTACAGCTCGACCTCCGTGGGCGCCGTCGCCGAGGGGTCCGCCGCCGCCAGCCGTACGGTGTCGTGCGCTGCGGTGCTCAGCAGCTGCGGGTCCGGGCTGATGCGCAGCCTGTCGTGGGCGGGGTCGCCGAGCAGGTAGCGGTGGTAAGCCTCGGCGGGGAGCAGGGCGCCGAGCAGGGCGAGCATGTGCAGCCACTCGTAGCCGAATACGCCGTAGTCGCGGTCGACGAAGCGCCCCTGCTCGATGTCCTCGCGGCGGTCCTTGGAGAAGGCGATACGGATGGCGTCCACCGGCGTGCGGGGCGCGAACTCCTTCTTGACCGCCTTGAGCACGGCGGGACCCTGGGCGTGCGCGTACTGGTTCATCACCACCAGGCGGGCGTGCGGGTACTTCTCCAGCAGGGCGGTGAGTTCGGGGCCCTCCCAGGAGCGGCACACCGGCTTCTCCACCAGGATGCGGGCCTCGGGGTCGCGGGCCAGGAGGGCGGCCACGGTCTCCACATGGGTCGCGGTCGGTGTGCACACCGACCACACGTCCACCCGCCGGTCGGCGGGCACGTCCTGGATGCGGGCGGCGACGGGGACGGTCGTGGTCAGCGCGTGCGCGGTGGGGTCGACGACGGACACGGCGATGCCCAGGCCGTCCAGCAGCCGGTGGTGCAGCCGGCCCGCCACGCCGTATCCGACGACGCACACCTGCGGCCTACCAGGCATGGGTCTCCTCACCGGTGACGGGGCGGGACAATTCGCGGGTGCCGATGGGGGCCGAGTCGCCGCACAGGTACTGGGTGTAGTACGCGGTGAACAGATCGGCCTCGTCGATGAGTTGGTCCACGGCCTGCAGGTGGATGCCGGGCGGGAACTCCTTGAGGTCGCGGCAGAGCTTCAGGGCGGCGAGCAGGGTGCCGGCCCGGTAGGCGTCGTAGCCGCGGTTGGCGATGCCCTCGTACTCGAACAGGTTCAGCGAGCGGCCGTCGCCCAGGAGCGTGGCGGTGGTGTGGTGCGGGAGGGCGTAGCGCACCCCCACGTGCGGGACGGGGGTCGCGGTGGCGCCCGGGTAGCCCTCGCTGAGCACGCTGAAGTCCTTGGTCGCGAAGCCCGCGAGCAGGACGCCGTCGGGCAGCAGCGGGACGTCCTCGGCCGTGATGGCCGTACCGCCGCTGCTGCCCACGATGAGGAAGGGGGCGCGGTGGGCGAGGGCCTCGGCGGTGGTGCGGTAGGTCTCGAAGCCGTCCTCGGCCGCGGTGATCAGGGCGAGGATGTCGGTGTCGACGATGGTGACCCGGCAGCCCAGGGCCCGCAGGGTGTGGGCCGCCCTGGCCCCGAGCGTGCCGTAGCCCAGCAGCAGCACATGCCGGCCGATGAACTTCTCGCCCGGGACGATGGCGCGCAGCCTGCGGATGCAGGAGTCGGCGATCTCGTTGTATCCCAGCCGGCTCTTCAGTTGAGATCTGGCCATGTTCAGTACGGGGACGGACAGTTCGCCGGGGGCGGCGGCGATGCGCTTGAGGCCGCTGACGGTCAGCTCGATGGCGGCGTCCACCCGCTCGGCGCGGGTGCCGTCGGCGCCGTAGCCCTGGGCGAGCAGTCCGCCGTCGTCGATCACCAGCACCTTGCGGCCCGCGGCGTGGGCGCGGGAGATGAAGTCGGCGACGCTCTCGTCGACGGCCAGGGCGTGGGCGCGCTGGGCCGTGTCGGCCGTGCCGTTGATCACCGAGTTGTCCAGGATGTCGCTGGCGTAGCCGCGGTGCAGGAACCAGGCGTGCACCCGGTCGCGGTGCGCGGTGCGGTCGCCCTTGGACAGCGCGTAGATCCACCGGGGGTCCAGTCCGGCCCGCTCCATGGCGAGCAGGAATCCGACGCTGTTTTCGACGTAGTGGTCGCGGAAGATCAACGCCCATTCGGCGAGCGCCGGTTCGTGGGTGGCGTACCGGTCCACCAGGGGCATGCCCGCGACGATGGACGCGGCTTCGGCGGGGGTGTAGCAGCGGGCCCGGTTCCCGGTCTCCTGGACCAGGGCGGCGAAGAGCTCCCGGGCGCGGGCGGAGGGGGTGCCCGAGGCGGTGAGCAGGATCTGCCGGGCGCCGGGGCCCGACAGGACGGGGTCCAGGGTGGCGGGGGCCGCGTCGGGCAGTGGCCGACTGTGGATGTCCAGCCGGGCGCCGTCGATACGGACCGTAGAGTGGTCGGGGCCGTACACGGCCTCGGGGGCGGCGTGCTGCCCGCCGTACGCGTCCACAACGGCGCGTACGGCGGCCTGGAGTTCGCCGGAGTCCAGCCGACCCTCCAGCACCTCGTACAGATTCAGGGGCTGGGGTTCGCCCGTCTCCTCCCCGTGGAAAGGCTGACGCGAATCAACTTCAGATACCGGCATATACCCACCCATGTCAGGTGTGAATTCCTCGTGAGAACAGTCCCGTTGCAGTCGCGCCGACGCTCGGTCTCCCACCGGCGGGCCGACTGTGGCTGCCAGCCTCCGTCAGTGATCGACCCGAAGGCATCTGTCAGTTGACGAGCCTTGCCAGTCGCAAGGAAGCATCAAAACGGTCAGCTTCGGGCGGATAAAACCGGTGACATCAGTCAATGCATCCGTCAGACGACACGATCACCTACGAAAGGACGCCTGGGATGCTGGTCGGACGGGAGTGTGAGCAGAGCGCCTTGGCACGCATCACGGCAGCGGTACGGCAGGGGCGCAGCGATTCGGTGGTGCTGCGCGGGCCCGCAGGCATCGGCAAGAGCACGTTGCTACGGCAAACCGCACGCGAAGCGGAACCGGACATACGGGTGCTCTCGGCGGTCGGTGTGGAGAGCGAGGCCGAGCTCCCCTTCGCCGCCCTGCACCAGCTGCTGCGGCCACTGCTGTCCTCCTTGCCCCAATTACCGGAGCCACAGGCCGCCGCGCTGCGCTCGGCGTTCGGCATGGACACCGCGCCCGCCGACCGGTTCCTCGTCGCCCTGGCCGCGCTCACCCTTTTGTCCGAGGCGTCCAGAGATGCCCCGCTCCTGCTTCTGGTGGACGACGCCCAGTGGCTGGACTCCCCCTCCACCGACGCCCTCTTGTTCGTCGCACGGCGGCTCGGCGCGGAGGGCGTGGCGGTGATCTTCGCCGTACGCGACGGAGCGCAGCCCTTCCCCGCTCCGGGCATCCCCGACCTGCGGGTCGGGCCGCTGGAGCCGGGCGCCGCCCAGTCACTGCTCACCCAGCGGCTGCCCGACGCGGCGCCCGCCACCCGCGAGCGGCTGCTGCGCGAGGCGGGCGGCAACCCCCTCGCGCTGGTCGAGCTCTCCGGCGCGCTGAGCCCCGAGCAGATCGGCGGCGCCGCCGCGCTGCCCGAGGAACTGCCGCTCACCGAACGGCTCCAGCGGCTCTTCAGGCACCGGGCGGTCGGGCTGCTGGCCGAGCCCGGCAACGCGCTGCTGCTGGCCGCCGCCGAGAACGACGGCGACCTGACGGTGATCCTGCGGGCCGCCGAGGACCCCGAGCGGGCCATGGACGAGCTGTCCGCCGCGTCCGCGGCGGAGCTGATCCTGCTGGACCAGCACCGGGTGCGCTTCCGGCACCCGCTGGTGCGCTCGGCCGTCTACCAGGGGGCGCTGCACAGCGAGCGGCGGGCCGCCCATATCGCGCTGGCCCAGGTGCTGGGCGAGCGCGACGACCGCCGCGTATGGCATCTGGCCGCCGCCGCGATGGGCCCCGACGACCGGGTCGCGCACCTGCTGGCCGAGATGGCGGACCGCACCCGGCGCACCGGCGGCGTGGCCACCGCCACCAAGGCGCTGCGCCGGGCCGCCGCGCTCTCCACCACCCCCCGGCGCCAGGCGCGGCTGCTGATCGACGCGGCGGAGTGCGCGTGGAAGTCCGCCGAGGCGGGGCAGGCCGAGGCGCTGCTCAAACAGGCCGAGCCGCTGGCCGACGTCCCCGCGCTGCGGGCCCGGCTGGTCCTGATGCGCAGCACGATCGTGCACGCCTCCAGCGACCCCGCCATCGCCTGCGCCACGCTGCTGGAGGCGGCCCGGCTGGTCCAGGAGGCCGATCCGCAGCTGGCGTGCGAGTCGCTGGTGATGGCGGGCCGTTCGGCGTGGGTGGCCAACGACCCGGCGCGCCTGGCGCACATCGCCGACCTGCTGGAAAAGCTGCCGACCGCCCGCACCGCCCAGACCGAGCAGTTCACCGCGCACTTTCGCTACTTGGGCGCGCTGGCGGACGGCGCCGACGGCGGCCGGGAGGACCCGGCCGACAGCGCGGCGCGCATACCGGGGACCTGGCTGACCCCCAACGACCCCAAGCCATGGGTGTGGCCGCCGACCTTCCTGCCCCATCTGCTGGGCGCCACCGAGCCGCTGCGCGACTCCCTGCAGTGCGCGGTCGACACGCTGCGCGGCGGCGGCGCGATCGGCTCGCTGCCGATGTCCCTCGCCCCGCTGGTGGCGCTCCAACTGGTCACCGGGCCCTGGCCGGTGGCGACCGCCAACGGCACCGAGGCCCTCGCCATCGCGCTGGAGACCGGACAGCTCGGCGCCGCCTCCCATCTGCGCGCCATGCTCGCCTGGCTGGCGGCCGCGCGGGGTGACGGCAACCATTGCCGTGAGCTGGCCAGGGCGTCGCTGGAGATCTCGGTGCCGCGCCGGATCGCCTCCGCGGTGGCGCTGGGGCACTGGGCGCTGGGGCTGAACGCGCTCGCCGCCCGCCAGCCCTACCAGGCGGCCCAGTTGCTGGGCGAGATCTGCGAGCAGGGAGGGTCGGCGGGGCACTTCATGCTGCGCCGGCTGGCCGTCCCCGACTTCGTCGAGGCCTGCGTACGGGCGGGCGAGCCCGAGCGCGCCCGCAAGGTCCTGGCCCAGTACGACGACCGCCTGGACACCGCCGTCGGCGGCGATCCGCATCTGCGCTCCACCTGGCGCCGCTGCCAGGCGCTGCTGGCCAGCGGCGACGAGGCCGAGCAGCTCTTCCTCGGCGCCCTGGAGGACTCCGGCCTCTCGTCGTTCGAGACGGGACGGTGCCATCTGCTGTACGGGGAGTGGCTGCGCCGCAACCGGCGGATCAAGCTGGCCCGCGAGCAGCTGCACCAGGCCTCGGACCAGCTCAACCGGATCGGCGCGGCGCCGTGGGCGGAGCTGGCCCGCGCCGAGCTGCGCGCCGCCGGCGACCGGGCCGCCCGCCCCGAGACGGCACCGGCACAGACCGAGGAGGACATGCGTCTGACGGCCCGGGAGCTGCAGGTCATCCGGCTCGCGGCGCAGGGTCTGAGCAACGGCGAGATCGCCGTCCGCCTCTTCCTGAGCCCCCGTACCGTCGGCTATCACCTCTACAAGGTCTTCCCCAAGCTCGGCGTCACCTCCCGCACCCAACTGCACGGCAAGTCCTTCGGCTGAGCCCGGCCCCGTATCTCTGTGAACCACCCGAGGAAGCCCAGATGCCCGTCCCGCACCCCCCTCCACCCCGCCCTTCGCCGGGCCGCCCGCGCCGCGGCGCGCCGGGCCCCGGGGCGTCGCCCGTAGCGCACCGGGACTGATCCTGGCCCCGGCGGTTACCCGGCGGGCATGAGACTGCCCAGCGGCCGCCCCGGCGGCCCCTTTGGACCGCGGCAGCCGGCCGACGGCGCCGACTCCGCGGGCACCGGTGCATGCCAGGGCCGTGACGAGACGCCCATGGAGCGCTACGACCGCAACTTCGCCGAGCTGCTGCAGGAGTTGAGGGTGCTGCAGACCGGCGTGCAGATCCTGTTCGCGTTCCTGCTGACGCTGGCGTTCACTCCCCGCTTCATGGCCCTGGACGCGGTGCAGCGCACCACCTATGTGTCCACACTGCTGATGGCCGTGCTCTCCGCGGTGCTGCTGACGGCGCCCGCCGCGGTGCACCGGGTGCTGTTCCGGCGGGGGGCCAAAGCACTGATCGTCTCGGTGTCCTCACGGCTGACGGCGATCGGCATGGCGGTGCTGGCGCTGTCCCTGTCGGGCGCCGTGCTGCTGGTCGTGGACGTGGTGCTCGGGCGCGGCGCCGGGGTGGCGGCGGGCATCGCCACGCTGGCGGTGTGCGGCGGGCTGTGGGCGCTGCTGCCCTTCGTGCTCGGACACCTCAACGGCCACGTCAGGCCAGCAGCGGATCCAGCAGCAGGGCCGCCCCCAGACAGGTCAGCAGCGCCCCGGTGACCGCCTCCAGGGCACGGGCGGTACGGGGGCGGCGCAGCCAGGTGCCGAGCCGGTCCACCAGCAGTGCCACCGCCGGGAACCACACCAGGGCCAGGGCGACGACGAGCCCGGCGAGCAGCAGCGTGCGGGGCACGGCGGGCTCGCCCGCCGGGACGAACTGCGGCAGCAGGCTGAGGAAGAGCACCGGGGCCTTGGGGTTGAGCGCGTTGGTCAAAAAGCCCTGGCGCAGTCCGTGCGCGGCGCCCTGCGGGGCTGCCGGAGCGGCCTCGTGTGCCGCGTCGGCCGCGGGCCTGCGCACCACCGCGGCCAGCGACCGGGCGCCGAGGTACAACAGATAGGCGCCGCCCAGGAGTTGGACGGCGCGGAAGAGCGCGGGTACGGCGACGAGCACGGCGGCCAGGCCCGCCACCGCCAGCGCGGTGTGCACCAGCAGCCCGCCCGCGACCCCGACGGCGGTCGCCACCCCCGCCCGGCGCGAGCCCAGTGCGTTGCGCACCACGACCGCGAAGTCCGCGCCCGGCATGGCGACCATGCCCGCGGCGACTCCGGTGAAAGTGATCAGCTGCCCGTCCATGGCTCCAGCCTCTCCCCCGGAAGCCTTTAATGGGTATTGGCAATGTTCTTGGTCTGCCTTAAGAGGTTCTTTGTATGTACGACCCGACGCGGCTGGCCGCCCTGGTGGCGGTGGCCGAGGCCGGTTCGATCACCCGGGCCGCGGCCCGGCTCGGCTACACCGCCCCGGCGCTCTCCCAGCAGCTGGCCAAGCTGGAGCGGGAGGCGGGCACCGCGCTGCTGGTGCGCCACCACCGCGGGGCGCGCCTGACGGCGGCCGGTGAGCTGCTGCTCGTACGGGCCAGGCGGGTGCTGGACGAGCTGGACCAGGCGCGGCACGAGCTGAACCGGCTCACCGGGCTGGCGGGCGGCCGGCTGCGGGTGGGGACCTTCATGACGGCGGGCATGCATCTGCTGCCGCCCGCGCTCAGCGCGTTCCGCCGCGCGCACCCGGACGTGGAGCTGAGCGTGGCGGAGTACACCCCGCCCGCGGGGACGCAGGCGGTGGCGCGCGGGGAGATGGATCTGGCGCTGACCCACGCCTACGAGCCCGGGGAGGAGCTGCCCGTGCCGGAGGGGGTGCTGGTGGAGCCGCTGCTGACCGAGGAGCTGGTGCTGGTCACCGCGCCCGGCCATGCGCTGTCGGCCGGCGCGGGGCGGCTGCCGCTGGCCGCTCTGGCGGGCCAGCCGCTGGTGCGCATGGCGCCCGCCGACCCCAATCGGCGGGCTCTGGAGGCGGCGCTGGCCGAGGCGGGGGCGAGCGAGGCGGTGCGCTGTGAGACGCCGAGTTACGCGGTGGTGTGCGCGCTGGTCAGCGCGGGGCTCGGGGTGGCCGTGGTGCCGCAGATGATGGCGAGCGGGTCGGTGACGCCGCTCGGCACGCGGCTGCTGGACCCGCCGCGGCTGCGGCGGGTGATCTCGGTGGCCTACCGTCCGGGCGCCGGCGATCCGGCGGCCCAGACTCTGCGCGCGCTGCTGCGCGGGGCGTTCGCCCGGAACGTGTCCCCGTAGCGGGCCCGCCCGGCGCCTGGGTGCACCGGCCCCGCGTAACGTTTCCGCGCGGCACCCCGTGCGCGGCGCGCTCTTGTCGACCAGCGCTCTTGTCGACCAGCACTCTCGTCAGCCAGCGCCCTTCCAGGGCGGGTCAGGGGACGGCGACGGTCCACGGCAGGACGATCCAGACGGTCTTGCCGCCCGCGGCGGTGGGGACGACCATGAGTCTGCCGCCCGACTCGGCGGTCAGCGAGCGGATGATGACCATGCCGCGGCCGTTGTCCTGCTGTACGGCGGCGGGCAGCCGCTGGGGCCAGCGCGGGTGACTGTCGGTGACGCCGATGCGCAGTTGTTCGTCCCGGTCGAGCCGGACCTCGACGGTGAAGGTCGGCGAGAGGCCGAAGGTGTGCTGCACGGCGTTGGTCGCCAGTTCGGAGACGATCAGCCGGATGACGTCCGCCGCCTCCGCTTCGGCCGGCAGGCCCCATTCGGCGAGGACACCCGTAACGTATCTGCGGGCGAGGGTGACCGAGCCCGGGGCGCTCGGCAGGGTGAGTGAGGATTCCTGGTGGTCTGCCATCGCGACGTCGTCCCTTTCCCAGCCGAAGCCCGGCCCCGGGTCCGGTTCCGGCACGCTGCCGAGGAAGCCTGGACACCGAATCCGCTTCGGAGTGCTGCTTTGCGCCAGACTGCCACTCATGCTGCCGTTGTTGTGGGCCATCCACCACGATGTGCATATATCTGTCGCCCGAAGCGGTGAACTCTGCTACGCGAGACCGGATTTGGGCGGCACACTGACCCTCCGAAGCCGGGCACGCACACCACACTGCCGACCGTGATGAACCGCGAGGAGGGGATATGCAGTACGGGCCCGCGGTGCGCCGCCGCAAACTGGGCGAGGAGTTAAGGCGCCAGCGTTCGCTGGCCGGACTCACCAGTGGCGAGGCGGCCCGCCTGGTGGGCTGGCACCAGTCCAAGGTGAGCCGGATCGAGACCGGCCGCAGCGGGGTCAAACCAGCAGACGTACAGCGCCTGTTGGACGCCTACGCCGTCGGCGACGCGGAGCTGCGCGCCCTGCTCGCCGCGCTGTGCGGGGGCGACGCGGGCGACGAGGGCGGGGCGGTCCGGCGCGGCTGGTGGCACACCTACCGCGACCTGCTGCCGCCCGCCTACCGGGACTTCATCGCCCTGGAGGCGGAGGCGTGCCGCGCCCGCACCCTGGAAACGACCGTGATCCCCGGGCTGTTGCAGACCCCCGACTACGCACGCGCGGTGACCCGTGCGGCGCTCTCCGGGCTGCCGCACAAGCAGATCGACGCTCTGGTGGACGTGCGGACCGCACGGCAGGCGGTGCTGCACGGCAGACGCCCGCTGGCGCTGTGGGCGGTGCTGGACGAGGCGGTACTACGCCGCGAGGTCGGCGCCCCCGGAGTGATGAACGCTCAACTAAAGCATCTTCTCGAGGTGGCTCAACTGCCGCATGTGCGGATCCAAGTGCTGCCGTTCTCGTCCGGCGTTCACATCGGCATCACCGGACCTTTCGTTATCTTCTCTTTTCCGCTCATTGCCGACCTGGATGTGGTTGTTCTCGACCATTTGACGAGTAGCCTCTACCTGGAACGGAAAGAAGACCTCAGGGCGTACAGCGACGCTTTCGACACGCTGCGGGGGCGCGCCCTCTCGTACGGGAAGTCGTCGGATTTCATTGCCAGGATCGCCGGGGCCTGACCGTCCCGCGATGGCGCACGAGGAGGCACCATGTCAGCACTGCCTCGGTACGTACCCTCCAGCACCGCTCTCACCGGCATTCACTGGCGGCGCAGCAGCCGCAGCACCGGAATGAACAACTGCGTCGAGACGGCCCTCGTCCAGGGCCGGCTCGCCGTGCGCGACTCCAAGGACGTCTCAGGACCGGCCGTCCTGTTCACCCCTGACGCATGGAGCGCCTTCCTCACCCAGGTGAGCAACCCCCTTCTCACGAACGAGAGCTGACCCATTGCTGTATCAGGCGGTCGGCGCGGTCCCCACGATCACGTCGACCGCCTCCTGGATCTGACGGTCGCTCAGGTCGGCGCGGGCGGTCAGCCGTAGCCGGGAGATGCCGTCGGGCACCGACGGCGGCCTGAAGCAGCCCACCACCACTCCGGCCGTGCGGCAGTCGGCCGCCCACGCGAGGGCCGCCTCGGGCGAGGGGGCCCGTACCGACACCACCGACGCGTCGGGGTGGTGCGCCGCCAGCCCCTCGGCCGTCAGGCGCCGGTGCAGTTCGCGGGCGACCTCCCGGGCCCGCAGGGCGCGCTGCGGCTCACGGCGCAGCAGGCGCAGCGCGGCCAGCGCGCCGCCCACCGCCGCGGGGGCCAGCCCGGTGTCGAAGATGAAGGTGCGGGCCGTGTTGACCAGATGCTCGATCACCCGCGCCGGGCCCAGGATCGCGCCGCCCTGGCTGCCCAGGGACTTGGAGAGCGTGACGGTGGCCACCACGTCGCCCTCCCCCGCCAGCCCCGCCGCGTACGGCGCGCCCCGGCCGCCGTCGCCCAGGACGCCGAGCCCGTGCGCGTCGTCGATCAGCAGCGCGGCACCGAACTCCCGGCAGACGCGGGAGAGTTGGGGCAGCGGAGCGGCGTCGCCGTCGACGGAGAAGACCGCGTCGGTGACGACCACCGCGCGCCCCTCGAAGCCGTCCAGGGTCTTGCGTACCGCTTCGGGCGCGGCGTGCGGCACCACCGCGGTCTCCGCTCGGGAGAGCCGGCAGCCGTCGATGAGGGAGGCGTGGTTGCCCGCGTCGGAGACGATCAGCGTGCCGCGGGCGGTGAGCGCGGTGACGGCGGCGAGGTTCGCGGCATAGCCGGAGGAGAGCACCAGGGCCGCCTCGAAGCCGCAGAACGCGGCGAGTTCGGCCTCCAGCCTGGCGTGCAGTTCGGTGCTTCCGGTCACCAGGCGCGAGCCGGTGGCGCCCGCGCCCCAGCGGTGCGCGGCCTGTGCCGCGCCGCGCGTGACCTCGGGGTGCCGGGTCAGCCCCAGATAGTCGTTGCTCGCCAGGTCCAGCAGCCCGAAGTCCACCGGCCGTGGCCGGAGGGTGCGCACCAGGCCCTGGTCGCGGCGGTGCCGGTGCGCCTGGTCCAGCCAGTCGAAGGCCCGCCCGGGGCCGCGGTCGAAGGCGGGGGCGCTGACGGGCTCCGCGCCGTGCGCGCGGGAGGGATCCTGGGGCATCGGCTTCCTTGCTGTTTGTGGGCTGTCGATAGACGTTAGCGGTCGTTACGTTCGCTCACAGTGTGGCAATGCCCACAGGGCGATCGGGTGCTGTTGTGGGATTCCTCCATTGGCCGGGGGTGATGCCGTGAGCCAAGATCGGCGCCATGGACCTGCTGAACGCTCTGGTGGACAAGGGGTTGCGGCGCGAGCTGCCGACCCGCGAAGAGGCCCTCGCCGTACTGGCGACCTCCGATGACGACCTGCTCGATGTGGTGGCCGCGGCCGGAAAGGTACGCCGCCAGTGGTTCGGACGGCGGGTGAAACTCAACTATCTGGTCAACCTCAAGTCCGGGCTGTGCCCCGAGGACTGCTCGTACTGCTCGCAGCGCCTGGGCTCCAAGGCGGAGATCCTCAAGTACACCTGGCTCAAGCCGGACGAGGCCACCCGGGCCGCTGCCGCCGGCGTGGCGGGCGGCGCCAAGCGCGTCTGCCTGGTGGCCAGCGGGCGCGGGCCCACCGACCGCGACGTGGACCGGGTCTCCGAGACCATCGCGGCCATCAAGGAGCACAACCAGGACGTCGAGGTGTGCGCCTGCCTCGGGCTGCTCTCCGACGGGCAGGCCGCGCGGCTGCGCGAGGCCGGCGCGGACGCCTACAACCACAACCTGAACACCTCCGAGGCCACCTACGGCGACATCACCACCACCCACACCTACGCCGACCGCGTCTCGACCGTCCAGCAGGCGCAGGCGGCGGGCATGTCGGCCTGCTCGGGGCTGATCGCGGGCATGGGCGAGAGCGACGCCGACCTGGTGGACGTGGTCTTCTCGCTGCGCGCCCTGGACCCGGACTCGGTGCCGGTCAACTTTCTGATCCCCTTCGAGGGCACGCCACTGGCCAAGGAGTGGAACCTCACCCCGCAGCGCTGCCTGCGCATCCTGGCGATGGTGCGCTTCGTGTGCCCGGACGTGGAGGTACGCCTGGCCGGCGGGCGCGAGGTGCATCTGCGCTCGATGCAGCCGCTGGCCCTGCACCTGGTCAACTCCATCTTCCTGGGCGACTACCTGACCAGTGAGGGCCAGGCGGGCAAGGACGACCTGGCGATGATCGCGGACGCGGGCTTCGAGGTGGAGGGCACCGACACCACGACGCTGCCCCGGCACCGCGCGGACGCGCTCGCGGGCGGCTGCGGCGGGCACGGCACCGAGGCCGGGGGCCGCTCGGGGCACACCGGCGGCTGCGGGCCGTGCGGGGACGGCGCGGGCCAGGACTCCGGGCACGCGCCCGCCGACGTCCCGCCCCAGGAGGCCCGTACGGACCTGGTCGCGGTGCGCCGCCGCGGCGCGGGGACGGAGCTGCCGCCCAATGCCTGAGCACCTCACCGCACCCGCGCCCGGGCAGCTTCCCCCTCAGGAGCTGGTGGCGCTGGACCGGCAGCACGTCTGGCACCCGTACGGCCCCATGCCCGGCCGCCAGGACCCCCTGGTCGTGGACTCCGCCTCCGGGGTACGGCTGCGGCTGGCCGAACCGGTGCACGGCGCCGAGGAGTTGGTGGACGGCATGTCGTCCTGGTGGTCGGCCGTGCACGGCTACAACCACCCCGTGCTCAACGAGGCCGTGCGCGGCCAGCTGGACCGGATGAGCCATGTGATGTTCGGCGGGCTCACCCACGAGCCCGCCGTGCGACTGTCCAAGCGGCTGGTCGACATCACCCCCGAGCCGCTGGAGCACGTCTTCCTGTGCGACTCCGGTTCGGTGGCCGTCGAGGTCGCCGTGAAGATGTGCCTGCAGTACTGGCGGTCCCTCAACAGGCCTGCGAAGCAGCGCCTGTTGACCTGGCGGGGCGGGTACCACGGCGACACCTGGACGCCGATGTCGGTGTGCGACCCCGACGGCGGGATGCACCACCTGTGGTCGGGGGTACTGCCCCGGCAGATCTTCGCGGACGCGCCTCCCGGCGGCTTCGACGCCCCCGTGGACGAGTCCTACGCCGCCCATCTGCGCGAGATGGTCGCGCGGCACGCCGATGAGCTGGCCGCCGTGATCGTGGAGCCGGTGGTGCAGGGCGCGGGCGGGATGCGCTTCCACTCCCCCGCGTATCTGCGCGTGCTGCGGGAGGCCTGCGACGAGCACGGCGTGCTGCTGGTGCTGGACGAGATCGCCACCGGATTCGGCCGTACGGGAGCCCTGTTCGCGGCCGGTCACGCCGGGATCAGCCCGGATGTGATGTGTCTGGGCAAGGCGCTGACCGGCGGCTATATGTCGATGGCGGCCACGCTGTGCACGGCGGCCGTCGCCGAGGGGATCTCTCAGGGCGAGGTGCCGGTGCTCGCGCACGGCCCCACCTTCATGGGCAATCCGCTGGCCGCCGCGGTCGCGAACGCCTCGATCGAGCTGCTGCTGTCCCAGGACTGGGCCCAGGAGGTCAAGCGGATCGAGACCGGGCTGCGGGCCGGGCTGACGGAGGCCGCCGCCATCGAGGGCGTACGGGACGTGCGGGTGCTGGGGGCGCTCGGCGTGGTCCAGCTGGACCACGCGGTGGATGTGGCCGCCGCGACCCGGGCCGCGGTCCGGCACGGGGTGTGGCTGCGGCCCTTCCGGGATCTGATCTACACCATGCCCCCGTTCATCACCGGTGACCAGGACGTGGCCCGGATCGGGGCCGCGGTGTGCGCCGCGGCCCGCGCGAGCTGAGGAGAACCACCCATCATGTCGGTACTGTTCGTCACCGGGACGGGCACGGAGATCGGGAAGACCGTGACGACGGCGGCGCTCGCCGCGGCGGCGCTCGCCCGTGGCCGGTCGGTGGCGGTGCTCAAGCCCGCCCAGACCGGCGTCGGCCCCGGCGAGGCCGGGGACGTCGAGGAGGTCGCCCGCCTGACCGCGACCGTCGGCCGGGTCACCACGGCCGAACTCGCGCGCTTCCCCGAGCCGTTGGCCCCCGCGACCGCCGCCCGGCGCGCGGGGATGACGCCCGTACACCCCGAGGAGGTGGCCGAGGCCGCCGAGAAGCTGGCCGCCTCGCACGACCTGGTGCTGGTGGAGGGCGCGGGCGGACTGCTCGTACGCTTCGACGCCCGCGGCGGCACCCTGGCGGACGCCGCCCGCCTGACCGGCGCGCCCGTACTACTGGTGGCCCAGTCCGGCCTCGGCACCCTCAACAGCACCACCCTGACCGCCCTGGCCCTGCGCTCCCTGGGCCTGCGGTGCGCCGGGGTCGTCATCGGCAGCTGGCCCGCCGCACCCGATCTCGCCTCCCGCTGCAACCTCGAAGAACTGCCGGAGGCGGCCGGAGCACCGCTCGTCGGCGTGGTGCCCGAGGGGTCCGGAGCCCTGGCTCCGGCGGACTTCGCTTCGGCGGCGCCCAGTTGGCTGGCGCCGGAGCTGGGCGGGACGCGCGTAAGTCTCTGAGAGGTCATCAGGACCCTCTGGAGACAGGCGGGTTGGCTTCTGCTACGGGGCGGGGGCGGCGGGCTCAGGCCGGTCCGCCGCCGCTCGTTCCGACGGGGCGGCAGGGGCAGGCGACCGCCCCTTTGGCGGCGGCGGTGCAGTGGACGAAGTCCGTCGTACCGCAGCCCCGGCAGCGGACCTGTACGCGTACCTCGCCCGTCTCGCTGTGCACCCGCAGCTCGCGCAGCAGGTCGAAACCGGCGGCGTGCAGCCCCGGCCAGCCGTCCTCGGGCAGGCAGTCCGGCTCGGGCCACAGGAGGTCCTCGGGACACGAAGGGTCCTCGGGGCACACGAGGTCCTCTTCCGCCTCGGCCCGGTCCGCCTGCTCCTCGTCCGCCGGTGACGGCGCGGTCCGGTGCGGCGGGGCGCCGGGCATCCACTGCGGGCCGTCGGGAGTCCACTCGAACTTCAGGTGCAGCCCCCGGTACATGTCCGGTGTGTCGGGCCTGCGTTGGCGTGGCACGCCGGTGCCCCGCCCGCCCGCGCCGTCGCGGCGGGCCACATCCGCCGAGGGGCGGTGCGCCGTCCAGTACCCCTCCTGGCCGGTGCCGTCCAAGGACCGCTCCGCCCCGCACGCGCCGTCCCTCCCCGGTGCCACCGGATTGACGATCATCATCAGCGAGATCCGCTGCCACGCCGCCGACCAGGCACGCACATCGGCCCGCTTGCCGCCGCAGGCGCGTACGAAGGACTCCACGAAGGCGAGCCGGGGCAGGCTCTCCCGGCGCAGCACGTCGCTGATGGTGCTGACGGGCAGCCGGGGCCCGGAGTGCGGCGCCTGCCGGCTGCGCCGGGAGATCTGTTCCATCGTCAGATCGGCCCAGGTTCTCAGGATGCACAGCTCGCGGACGAAGGCCGCCGGGGTGTCGGCCTGCTCGGGGTCGGCGGCGGGGGCGGTGGTGGCCGGGACGCTCGGCCGCGCGTGGCGGGCGCGGCGGCGGGTACGGCCGGCGGGCTCCCCCCGGTCCTGCGCCATCGCCTGGTTCCACAACTCCAGCCACTGGTCGAGGTCTTCACCGCTGCCCAGGCTGGCGAGGTAGGCCTTGACCACACCCCAGCTCGGTACGCGCTGCCCGCTGGCCGCTTTGGACAGCGTGCTGTGCGTGTACGGGCACAGCGCCGCCATGGTGCGGTAGCCGGGCATTCCGGCTCGTTCACGGGCCGCGCGCAGGGCGGCGGCGAAGCGCCCGGCAGGGGTGTCGTCGGAGTCGATCTCTTTCTGGGGGCGCCCCATGGGGTGATCTCCGGTTTTCTGTTCGGCGCCGGGCGGCCGGCACCGGTCGTACGGACCGGCGCCGGCCGCTGGAGATGACGGACAAGGGGCCGTTCAGATCCGGGGACGCACAACTGCCTGGGCCCGTCGGCCCACTTCGAGGGCGGACACGGACACCAGGTACACGAGCGTGACCGCGTGGGCGGGGGCGTGCCCCGCGTACAGCAGCGCGAGGAGCCCGGTGGTGAAGACGAGGACCACGATGACGATGACCACGGCCGGGGCCGACAGGGCCGCGGGGGGAATGAGGCGTGCCATAGAACCTTCCGTTCGGTGCGAGCTAGCCCGACTCCGCCGGAGTGTCAGAACGGTGTCGGGCAATTGCCGTTGCCCGGCCCCAGCCGTCCGGAGGAGTGAATTCGCCAATGATGCACCCGACCCCAAGCCGCTCACAACCAACACCGGATCCACAAATGACATGACCTTTGGGTAAAGGTTCCTGACTCCCTGACATTTCCCAAGATCGGGAACCTTTTACCCTCCACAAGCGTTTCTTGTTTCACGGCATCCGGCAGCATCCGGATCGGACTCCCGGACGAGTTACGGAAAACAAAGAAACAACTCCAGCCGCAGGTCAGCGCGGCACGTTCGTCCGACGGCATACGACCGGGCACGAGACATTTGACATCACGCCGGAAACAACTGCTAATGGGCAAGGATTACCTGCCCTGCCGCAAGGGCGGTGGTCAACAAGGAGGCGTCTGCTAGCCCGGACAATTCCGTTTGGTTGCCAGGGGCGTTGCCGCGCGCCTGGCACGCGGGGGCCACGAGAGCTATGTCCCGGATGACGGGTTTTATAGCCGCTTACACCCGCGCCCATCAGCCCGGCCCGTTCCGCGCGGGCCGGGCCCGGGGCGCCTGGTGCCACATGGCCAAAATCAAACTCCTGTGCCTGAAAGTACTCCTGGGGCTCTTGACACCACTGTGAATGTCATGGACATTCCCACCGTTTGAGGTCCGTCGCGTCCCGCCGTTCAGCGCGCCGCGACGCGCCCTGAGCAGCGCATCCACCCACCCCAGCACCGCCCGTGCGCCGCCGCACCGGGCCGTCCGGCCTTCAGGAGACCCATGAACGCCCCCTTACGCCCCCGCGCCGGCACGCACATCCGCCCCCACCGACGCCTGACCGGCCCTCTCGGCAGACACTTCACCAGATACCCGGAGAGACCCGTGCCCGGCCGGGCCACCCGCCAACGGGCGTCACTGGCCTCGGTCGTGGTCACCGCGCTCACCGCGCTGACCGGTCTCGCCGCCCTGGGCCCGGTCGCCTCCGCCGACGTCCCGGCCGCTCCCGTGCCCCCTCCCGGTGCCCCGCACCGCGGCGCCGTGGCGAGCCGGACGTACGAGCCGGGCCAGGACGCCGGCCGCGACCGCGCGGTCCGCGCCTTCGCCGAGGGCCGCCGGGCCGAGAGCGCGCACTCGCCCGCCCGCACTCCGGGCACCGCCCAGATCACCCACACCAGGTGGGGTCTCTCCCCTCGGCTCACCCACACCAGGTGGGGTCTCTCCCCTCGGCCCGGCACCCACGACGGCCTCATGGCCACCCACAGCGTCGCCCCGGACCACCGCGTCTTTGACAGCGAGACCTTTACCTACGCCCCCACCATCAAGGCGCAGAACTCCTGCGTGGAGGTGGTCACCTCCTACTGGGACAGCGGCAGCGAGATCTGGGCCTGGGACTGGTGCGGCACCGGCGGCCCCGCCAGGATCCTCACAATCGACGCGGACTTCCTGGCGACGTACACGACCACCGCGAGCGGCAGGCCCGCCTACAGCGTGCAGTTGGTGCGCGACGAGGCGGCGGCCAACCACTGGTCCTCCTACCTCTACAACCACCGCACCGGCAGCTGGGACCTCCTCTTCCGCCAGTCCGGCAGGGACCGGAGCGGCCTGGACCACGGCTGGGACGTGTTCGAGAGCTACACAACGGCCAACCCCGCCACCGGAGTTGACGCCCGCTGCGCCGAAGCCCGGCACGCCGTCTTCGACAGCAGCGGCGTCCTCCTCCGCGACCAGGACACCTGGAAGCCGGCCACCCCCGCCAACTCCCCCTCGGCCGAACCCAATTCCCGAGGCCGCGATTCCCTCTGCCCATCCCCGAAGTTCCTCCGGACGGGCGCGGACGACCACTGGACGGTGCGTCAGTAGCCGCCCGGCGCACGGCGGGAGCGGGTCACCGACGCTGCTGCCCGTGGACATGGCGCGTGACCCAGCCGCGGCGCACCTCCCAGGTGCCGCCCTCCGCGGTCGCGCCGCGCAGCCCGTCCAGGACACCTGGCCCGGCGAGCGCGGGCAGGCGGGAGTCCTGGAGCGAGGCGAAGGCGACGGTGCGGGCGGGGTCCCAGCCGGTGCTGTGCCGCAGCCGGCGGACGAGCTGCGCGAAACCGAGCGGGGCCGCGGCCACCACCCAGGCGTCCGGCGCCTGCGCGGTCAGCCGCCGCGCCGGGCGCAGCCACGACGCCGCGCTCTCGGGCCAGTCGGCCACCGCCACCACCTGCCCGCCCCGCTCCCGCCAGACCGCGGCGAACGCCTCGACGGCCGCGCGGGAGGCGTCGTCGCGGCCGTGGCCGAGTGCGATGGCCTCGACCCTCGGCCGGTCGATCGTCAACAGGCCCAGTACACCTGCCAGTTCGGCCTCGGTATGCGGCCGGGGCGCAGGCAGCTCGCCGTACGCCGCCGCCTCGGCCACACCGATACGCGGCGAAGCGGACGGCTCCCGCGGGGAACGGGGCAGTGGGATGTTCTCGTCCATGGTCGGTTCGCTTCCTCACCCGGGGTCCGACCGCTGTCGCCGGTCCCCTCCTGCGTCATCACGCCTCCACTCTCGGGCGCTCCCACCGCGGTCCGCTGGCGGTAAACGGACGCGGTGTCCGGCGCCCCGGGCGGCGGGAGGGCGGTACCCGCTCGTCGCCAGGGGTCCCCGCAGGCCCTCGTGGCGGGACACTGGTGGCGGTGGCATCGGGCAGACGGCGGCGGGCGGGTGGCCGTCGGCGACGAAGGGACGGGGCATGGTGCGGCGCGGGAGAAGTCAGCGGGACCTTGTCCATCACCCCGTTTTCGCGCGGGTGTACGCGAAGTACGCGCCGGTGGCGGATCAGCGGGCCGGGGTGGCGGAGTTGCGGCGTGAGCTGCTGGCGGGGCTCTCGGGGCGGGTGATCGAGGTGGGAGCGGGAACGGGGCTGAATTTCCCGTACTACCCGCGGGGGGTCAGTGAGGTGGTGGCGATCGAACCGGAGCGCTTTCTGCGGCGTACGGCGCTGACCGCGGCGGCGCACGCGGACGTCCCGGTGGATGTGGTGCCGGGCGCGGCCGAGGCGCTGCCGGTCAAGAGCGAGGCGTTCGACGCGGCGGTGGCGTCGCTGGTGCTGTGCTCCGTACGGGATGTCGCGCGCACGCTGGCCGAGTTGCGGCGGGTGCTGCGGCCGGGCGGTGAGCTGCGGTTCCTGGAACACGGGCGGGCGCGCGGCCGTGCTTTCGCGGCGGTGCAGTGGTCGCTGGACCGCACGGTCTGGCCGCTGCTGATGGGCGGCTGCCACACCTGGCGGGACCCGGTGCCCGCGGTCCGGGCGGCGGGCTTCGACGTCGTCGACCTGCGGCGGCTGCGGGTGCCGGAGCGCGGGGTGGCGCTGCCGTCCTCCCCTGCGGTGCTGGGGACGGCGCGGCGCCGGGGCGCGGGCGGGGAAGGGCCGGGGCCGTTGCTCTGAAACCGGGTACAAGCCCCGTCAGACCATCCACCTGCGCAGTTCCTCGGCTATGGTCCGGACGTCCGCCGTGTCCTGCTTGACGAGGCGGGCCAGGTCGCGGACCCGCTCGGGCGAGGTGGCGACCTTCATGCCGCTGGCGATCAGATAGCCGTAGGCGACGGCGGTGGCGAACATGGCGTTGGAGTGTTCCAACGCGGGGATTTTGAGCAGGAGTTGGAGAAGGCAGGCGGCACGGTCGGTGGGTTCGGTGTAGACCGGGACGCCGAAGATCTCCGCTTCGTGCCGGCTGACGGCGGCCACCAGGGCGCCCCAATCGGCGACTTGAGGGTCACCAGGGGTGTTCTTCTCGGCGACCAGAAGGAGCCAGGCGAGGTCGATGCGGAGGGTCACTGCGCGCCCGGCTGTCCCTTCCGGTCCGCGGGTCCGCGCCGCCCCGCCGGTTCCGCGCCGAACTCCTGGGCGAAGAGGGGTTCGTACTGCTTCATGAAGTCGGCGGCGGCCTCGACGAAGCTACGGCCCGCCTCCCCCGCGTCCCTGAGGACCAGCTCTTCGATGTACCGGTTCACGCTCACTCCCCGCTGCAGGGCGCGCTCCCGCGCCGCTTCCGCGGTGGCCTCGTCCACTCGGACGTTCAGCTGGGTCTTCGCCACGTTTCCACGCTAGCGCGGGCGCGCTAGCAGCGGCAAGGGCGGCAGATACCGCGGGATGCCCGGCGAGGACCGCTCCGTACCAAGATCGAGCGGTCTTCGCCGTCCGCGCCCTATGCACTCCCCAACATCATTATTCTCATTGCCCCTTGGCCTTCGCGCGGGAGTTCCCGGCCCGCGCGCCCTGGGCCCGTCCGCTCGCGAAAGGACCCCGACCCCCGTGACCACACCCAATGTTGTCCTGATCAGCGATCCGCGCGTGGCCGCCGTCCCGTTGCGCGAGTGCGGCGAGCCCCTGGTGGACTGCCGCGGGCTGCTGCGGGTCGACGGACGGCGCAGCGACCCCGCGGGCGACTGGGCCCATCTGCGGTCCGCCGTCGCCCAACGGCTGCTCCAGGCACAGAAGTTACTGCCCGAGGGGCTGCGGTGGCTGCTGGTGGAGGGCTATCGCTCCCCCGCCCTGCAGCAACGCGTCTTCCGGGACTACGAGCAGCGCCTGCGCGGCGACCTGCCGTCGGCTTCCGAAGAGCAGATCCAGGCGGCGGCCACGCGCTGGGTGGCACCCCTGGAGACCGCCGGGCACACCGCGGGCGCCGCGGTCGACCTGACGCTGTGCACCGGGGACGGCGTCGAGCTGGACATGGGCTGCCCCGAGGCGGCCACGCCCGAGGAGAGCGGCGGCGCGTGCTACACCTACGCCGCGGATCTGCCCGAACAGGCCCGCAGGAACCGGGCGTTGATGGTCGGCGCGCTCACCGCCGCGGGGCTGGTCAACTACCCCACCGAGTGGTGGCACTGGTCGTACGGGGACCGCTACTGGGCCTGGGCCTCGGCCTCCCCGCACGCCGTGTACGGCCCGCTCGACCGCGCGGGCACGCCTCCCCCTGCGTGACGCCCGCCTTCGCCGTCCGGCCCGCCCCCGCCGCGTACCGCTTGCGCGCCGGCAGGCGTACCACCCCGCGCCGCCCCTCCCTTCAGGGGCGGCGCCCCGTACCCCTGAAGGGCCTCGTCCTCCCGGAGGAGGACGCGAAAGCCCGGCGGCCGGGCCCACAGGGGGATGCCGCGCACCCCGCACCTCGCTTACTGTCGTGCGCCATCGAGGAGTTCACGCCGAGCCGACGCTCCACCGACACACCCTCATACCGGGAGGCGGTCGTGTCCACATCGACGGCAGGGGTCCGGGGCAGGCCTGCGGCCGCCCGGGCAACCGCACTGACCAAGACCTACGGCTCGGGCGAGACCCGCGTGGTGGCGCTGGACGGCGTGGACGTGGCCATAGAGCGGGGCCGTTTCACTGCGGTGATGGGGCCCTCGGGGTCGGGCAAGTCCACGCTGATGCACTGCCTGGCGGGGCTGGACACCGTCTCGGCGGGACGGGTGTGGCTGGGCGAGCGCGAGATCACGGGCCTGGGCGACCGGGAGCTGACGCGGCTGCGCCGGGACAGCGTGGGCTTCATGTTCCAGTCCTTCAACCTGCTGCCCACCCTGACGGCGGCGGAGAACATCACCCTCCCCCTGGACATCGCGGGCCGCACCCCGGACCGGGAGTGGCTGCGCCGGGTCGTCGACACCCTCCATCTCGCCGACCGGCTCGGCCACCGCCCCTCCCAGCTCTCCGGCGGGCAGCAGCAGCGGGTGGCGTGCGCGCGGGCTCTGGCCTCCCGCCCCGAGCTGATCTTCGCGGACGAGCCGACCGGCAACCTGGACTCCCACTCGGGCCTGGAGGTGCTGCGCTTCCTGCGCGAGGCGGTGGACCGGCTGGGGCAGACAGTGGTGATGGTCACCCACGACCCGGGCGCCGCCGCCCACGCCGACCTGGTCATCTTCCTCGCCGACGGCCGCGTCGTGGACGAGATGGAGCGGCCGGGCACACAGGCCGTACTGGAGCGCATGCAGATCTTCTCCCGGGACACTCCCCTGCCGTACAAGAACAGCGCGCCGCACGAGGACGGCGCCCGGCTCGGAACCGGCCTGCCGCACCAAGAGCCGCACCCTTGAGCAGAAGGTTCGATCCCAGGCGAACCATCTGATTGAATGGGCGCGCGCCACAACCGGCGCACACCGTTTCTCAAGGGGGTTCCATGACAAGGCCGTTCCGCTTCGGCGTCAACATGCTCACGCTGGACACGGGGGCCGCCTGGCGCGACAAGTGCCGCCGGGCCGAGGAGCTGGGCTACGACGTCATCCTCGTACCGGACCACCTGGGCATGCCCGCTCCCTTCCCCGCGCTGATCGCGGCGGCCGAGGCCACCGAGCGCCCGCGCGTGGGCACCCTCGTACTGAACGCGGGCTTCTGGAACCCCACCCTGCTGGCCCGCGAGGTGGCGACCACCGACGCGCTGACGGGCGGCCGCCTGGAGCTGGGGCTGGGCACCGGATATGTACAGGCCGAGCACGAGCGCGCCGGCCTGCCCTGGGGCACGGCGGGCGAGCGGGTGGACCATCTGGTGCGCACGGTCCAGGAGTTGGACCGCCTGCTGCCCGACCCGGAGCACGCGCCACGGCCCGCGCAGCAGCCCCGCCCGCCGCTGCTGATCGGCGGCAGCGGCCCGCGCATGCAGCGGCTGACGGCCAAGTACGCGGACATCGCCGGCTTCACCAGCACCCGGCCGGCCGCCGGCAAACCCAACGGCGTCGAGCTGGCCCCGCTGGAGGAGATCGCCGCGTCCGTCGCCCGCTACCAGGGCTTCGCCGCCGAGCGCGAGACGCCCGCCGAGCTCAACTCCCTGGTCCAGCAGGTCGTGGTCACCCACGACCGCCGGGCGGTGGCCCGCGAGATAGCAGGCCACGACGCCGGCCTCACCGCGGAGCAGGCCCTGGAGGTACCCAACCTGCTCATCGGCACCCCGGCGCAGATGGCGGAGCAACTGCGCGAGCACCGCGAGCGGTTCGGCTTCTCCTACATCACCGTCCTCGACCAGTCCCTGGAGGACTTCGCCCCGGTCGTCGAGGAGCTCAAGGGCAGCTGACCTCAAGGGCGGCCGACGGGGCGGCGGCCGTCCGCTCCATGAAACGCCCTCGCCGCCACGGCCCGCCCGGTGGTGGAATACGGCCATGGACGATCTTCGAATACGGCCCGCCGCGGCGGCCGACCTGGACGCCGTACTCGCCTTCTGGAAGACCGCGGCGGAGGGCACCAGCATCAGCGACGACGGCGACGGGGTCGCCCGGCTCATCGCCCGCGACCCCGGCGCCCTGCTGCTGGCCGAGCGCGGCGGCGAGCTGGCGGGCACCGTGATCGCGGGCTTCGACGGCTGGCGGTGCTCCCTGTACCGCCTCGCGGTGCACCCCGCCCATCGCCGCCAGGGGATCTCCCGCGCGCTGCTCGCCGCCGCCGAGGAGCGCTTCGTGGCCCTGGGCGGGCGGCGCGGCGACGCGATGGTGCTGGACGACAACGAGCTCGCCCACCACGCCTGGCAGGCCGCCGGTTACGCCCCCGAGCCCCAGTGGAGCCGCTGGGTCAAGCACCTGGTCTCCTGATCCGACGCACCCGCATCTTCTCTTTTGCACACGCTTTACCATGGATGCAGACAACATCCCCGAGCGAAAGGTGTGAGCGTCCAGCCATGGGCGAGCCTCCTAGTTGTAGTTGCAGTCCGGTACGACCACACAGCGCGAACCTCCCGTTCCTGTTCGATCATGGAATGGAGGTGACCCGATGACCGAGCTGCTCCTCCTGGCCCTGGCTCTCCTGCTCACGCTGGCCTGCGGCATCTTCGTCGCGGCCGAGTTCTCGCTGACCACCATCGAGCGCAGTGATCTGGAACGCGCCGTCGAGCGCGGCGAGCGCGGTGCGGACAGTGCCCTGAAGGCCGTACGAAGCCTGACCTTCCAGCTCTCCGGCGCCCAGCTGGGCATCACGGTGACCGGGCTGGTCATCGGCATGATCTCCAAGCCGTCCATCGCGACGTTGCTGGCCGGACCGCTGGATGCCATGGGCCTGCCCAGGTCCGCGGCCGACTCCACCGCGCTGGTCCTGGGCACGGCCGTCACCACCATCGTGCTGATGGTGATCGGCGAGCTGGTGCCCAAGAACTGGGCGATCTCCAGCCCGCTGCCCGTCGCCAAGCGCGTGGCCACCGCCCAGCGCGGCTTCAGCGCCACCTTCCGGCCGCTGATCGGGCATCTGAACAACACCGCCAACCGCATGATCCGGCGGATGGGCCTGGAGCCCGCCGAGGAGCTGGCCTCCGCCCGCGGCCCGCAGGAGCTGGTCGCGCTGGCCCGCCACTCCGCCAAGGAGGGCGCGCTGGAGGCCGACACCGCCGACCTGTTCGTGCGCACCCTCACCCTCGCCGACCTCACCGCGGAGAACGTCATGACGCCGCGCGTGCAGGTCACCGCGCTGGACATGCTCTCCACCGCGGAGGACGTGGCCGCCGCCACCCGCGCCACCGGACTGTCCCGCTTCCCCGTCTACCGCGGCAGCCTGGACTCCGTGGTCGGTGTGGCCCACATCAAGGACGTCCTGGCCATACCCGCCGAGGAGCGCCACCGCAAGCCGGTCGCCGACCTGCTGCGCGAGCCGCTGCTCGTACCGGAGACGCTGCCCGTCGACCGGCTGCTGGACCAGCTCTCGGGCAAGCGCACCATGGCCGTGGTCATCGACGAGTACGGCGGCACGGCCGGCGTGGCCACCCTGGAGGACATCGTCGAGGAGGTCGTCGGCGAGGTCCGCGACGAGCACGACCCGATGGAGACCCCCGACCTCGCGCCCGCGGGGACGGACGAGGAGGGCCGGGCCGTCTACGACGCCGACGGCGCCGCCCGCACCGACCAGCTCCAGGGCATCGGCCTGAAGCTGCCGGAGGGCCCGTACGAGACCCTGGCCGGCGTGATCGCCACCGAACTCGGCCGTATCCCCGCCGAGGGGGACAGCCTGGAGATCGCCGGCTGGCGCATGGACGTGGTGGACGCCTCGGGCCGGCGCGCGGCGCAGGTGCTGCTGCACGCGCCGCTGCCCGGTGAGGCCGCCGACACCGCCCAGGAGGCCCGCCGATGACTGCGATCCAGCTCATCGTCGGCCTGCTCACGCTGGTCGTCAACGCCTTCTTCGTGGGCGCCGAGTTCGCGCTGATCTCGGTGCGCCGCAGCCAGATCGAGCCGTACGCGGAGAGCGGCAACCGCCGTGCCCGCAGCGTCATTTGGGGCCTGGAGCACGTCTCCGCGCTGATGGCGGCGGCCCAGCTGGGCATCACGCTGTGCACCCTGGTGCTGGGCGCGGTCGCCGAACCGGCCATCGCGCACCTTCTGGAGCCGGTCTTCCACGCGGTCGGCATGCCGCAGCCGCTGATCTACCCGATCTCCTTCGCCATCGCGCTGGCCCTGGCCACGTACCTGCACATGCTCTTCGGCGAGATGGTGCCGAAGAACATCGCGCTGGCCGAGCCGGTGCGCACCGCCCTGGCGCTGGGCCCGCCGCTGGTCACCCTGACCCGCGCGCTGCGCCCGGTGATCTTCGCGGTCAACGCCTTCGCCAACGGGCTGCTCAAGCTGCTGCGCGTGGAGGCCAAGGACGAGGTCGCGGCGACCTTCTCGGACGACCAGCTCGCCAAGATGGTGGACGACTCCGGCGCGGCCGGACTGCTGGACGACCGCGCCAGGGAGCGGCTGCGGGACGCCCTTGAGCTGGGGCGCCGCCCCGTCAAGGACGTGGTGCTGCCGGTGGAGAAGGTGGTCTCGGCGCGGCTGGGCATCACCCCTGAGGGCCTGGAGCACCTGGCCGGCAGGTCCGGCTTCTCGCGCTTCCCGGTCGTCGACAACGCCGGCCGCATCCTGGGCTATCTGCACGTCAAGGACGCCCTGGACGCCGCGCCGCGGGACATGCCCTTCCCCGTCTCGCAGATGCGCAGCATCGCCCGCGTACGGGCCGCGACGCCGCTGGACGACGTACTGACCGCGATGCGCGCCTCCAGCACCCACCTCGCCGCCGTCCTCGGCGAGGACGGCCGCCTGGCGGGCCTGGTCACGATGGAGGACGTCCTGCGCGAACTGGTCCTCCAGCGCCCGTCCGTCTGACGCCCGGCGCCGGCCCCCACTGCACGTGGGGGCCGGCGTTCTTCCAGCCGGGCTTTCAGGCGGTCCCCGCCGCCCCCAGCGTCGCGGGCCTCAGCGCCCGTCCCGCCCCCAGCACCTCCAGGCCCAGCAGCCGCCCCTCGCGGTCGAAGTCGAGGATGATCTCGGCCTGCCCGGCGGGCGGTGTGACCGAGACCTGCGAGATTGCCTCGCCCTCTTTGATGGCGTCGAGGTAGACATAGGCCGAGTCGTTCTGCGGATCGTGCTCAATGCGCACAGCAAGGCTCCCAACGTGCCGGCGGCGCCGCTGCCGGACGCGGCCCCGCCGTCTTTTCTCCGTCGCGTGTGTCACTTCCATCCGACCGAGACGACATTCCCCTCCCGGTTGACCACAACCCAGAACTTCTTGGTCGAGTACTTCGTCGTGCCCGGCGTCCGGCCCGCGCTCTTCCTGCCCACCTTCACCGCGTGGGCGACCATCTCCTTGCTGATGCCTCGCTGGGCCATCCGGGTCAGCGCGTGCCGGGAGAAGCTGCGGATGCCCTGCATGAGCAGGACCCGGCCGATCAGCAGGGCGACCGGGACGATCCACACGGGGTCGGCGACCACCGGGAAGGCGGTGGCGCGGTGCGGGCGCACGCTCTGCACGATGGTGCTGCCCTCGACCCGGTAGCTGGTGGGTACGGGCCTGCCGTGGGCGTCCTTGGCCCACGGCACGTCGAAGAGGCCGACCAGCGCCTTCCCGTCGCCGTTGGCCCGCGCCGCGTCCTCCTCGCGCTGGCTGCGCCGGTCGAAGTTCTTCACGCCGCGCACGGCCAGGATGCTGCCGTCCTCGGTACGCGCCAGCCGCGCGCCCCTGGGGAGTTGGACGGGGTAGCGGTACTCGCGCGGCGCGGTGGCGTCGTCGAGGGTCACCACGGCCCGCGCGCCCGCGCCCGTGGCCTGGACGCCGACATGGCCGCGTACCCCCGCCTTGGGGTAGACCACGGTGAAGCCGGTGTCCACGCCGGGTACGGACCGGCCCGCGCCGCCCGCGGGGAGGCCGATCCGCACCGACTCGCCCGCCGAGACCACCTCCACCGGCTGGTCGGAGCGCTGCGGGACGAGCACACCCGGACCGCCGTGCTCGTCCTTGGCCGACTGCTGTCTGCCGACCGCGGTGTCGAGCGCGGCCATGGGGATCTTCGCCGGCCCGCCGGTGGCCCGCTCGATCAGCGCGGCGGTACGGCGGGCCAGTTCCTCGTCGTCGGGAGAGGTGGCGGTCGCGGGGACGGCGGCGGCGAGCAGCGCGCCGGTGGTGATGACGGCGACGAGTGCGACGGCGGCACCGTGCGAGGGATTACGGGACATGGGGCGCCCTTCCAGTCGGAAGAAAACGGAACAAAACCCCCATTTCACCTTCCGGAGTCCCCCAAACCCGGAACGTGACGCCCCGCTCCCCTCCTCCCGTATCCCGCCTCCCCGGCCGCCGGGCGGCGCCACGGCCCGATAAGATCGCCCGCGCCATGCAGACCAACGCCACGTACACCAGCTTTGTCGCGGTCGGCGACTCCTTCACCGAGGGCATGTCCGACGAGCTGCCCGACGGCTCCTACCGCGGCTGGGCGGACCTGCTCGCCGCCCGCCTCGCGGCGGACACCCCCGGCTTCCGCTACGCCAACCTCGCGGTACGCGGCAAGCTGATCGGGCAGATCGCCGACGAGCAGTCACGCCCCGCCGCCGAACTGGGCGCGGATCTGATCACCCTGGTCGGCGGGCTCAACGACGTGCTGCGCCCCAAGTGCGACGTGGAGCGGGTGTGCGCCCTGCTGGAGGAGGCGGCCGCGCGACTGGCCCCCAACTGCAAGCAACTGGTCCTGATGCGCAGCCCCGGACGCCAGGGACCGGTACTGGAGCGCTTCCGCCCGCGCATGGAGCGGCTCTTCGCCCACATCGACGACGTCGCCGACCGGCACGGCGCGGTGGTCGTGGACCTCTTCGCCTCGCAGGCCCTGGCCGACCCCCGCATGTGGGCCCAGGACCGCCTCCACCTCAACGCCGAGGGCCACCGCAGAGTCGCCGAGGCCGTCTGGCAGTCCCTCGGCCACACCCCCACCTTCGACTGGAACGCACCGCTCCCCCCGTTCACCCGCCCCAACTGGGCAACCCGCCGCCACGCCGACCTCCGCTTCGCCCGCGACCACCTGGCCCCCTGGATCGCCCGCCGCCTCACCGGCCGCTCCTCCGGCGACGGCCGCCCGCCAAAACGCCCCACCCTCCTTCCGTACGAGCCCCCCACAGCGCCCTGAGCGCTCGCGGCACCCCACAACCGGGCGCGAGGCACGTGACGCAGGCACGCAACGGACGGCGCGATGCCCATCGGGAGCTCAGCGCCCCCTGCGACACCGCCGGTCAAGAGTTTGCCGGTCGGCACGTAGAGTTCATCTCCGTGGCGAGGGACGCCCTCGAGGTCAGGTGACCACGGAGGACCGCGGGTCCGGTGCGGCGTCCCGACCGGGTGCGGCACCGAGGCGAAGCTCCTTGCGGTACTGGTCGTTTCACGGGGATGAAAGCGGTCACATGACGGAGTCGTTACAGCGGTCGCATCCCGATGTCTGGATGCTGGTGCGTGGCCATCCGGCCGAGCCGTTGGGGTCGACGCGGGCGCTGGCCGACGCGCTCACCGCGGCGTACGGCTCGCGCTTTGCCGTCTGGCACACGGACGAACTCCTCTTGGGCGTGCACGACGGGCGGCTGAGCCTGCGCACGCTGATCGGAGAGGAAGTGCCCGCCCCGAAGGTCGTGTGCGTACGGCAGGTACCCGCCTCGATGCACCACGACCGCGAAGTGACCCTCCTGCGGCACGTGGAGCGCATGGGGAGCACGCTCCTCAATTCGCTGGAATCGCATATGACCTGCCGGAACAAGTTCTGGCAGCTGCAGGAACTGGCCGCGGCCGGCCTGCCGGTGCCCGCGTCGCTCTCGTACGCCACAGCGCCGTTGAACGGCGTCGTCCGCACCCCAGGTTTCGAGGTGCCCTGCGTGGTCAAGCCCGTCAACGGCTACCAGGGCAGACAGGTGTCCCTCGCACCGGACCTGCCCACGCTGCGCCGGACGGCCGACCGCGACACCCACGACACGCCCCTCCTCTTCCAGCAGTACGTGGCCCCTTCACACGGACGCGACCTGCGCGTCATCGTCGTGGACGGCGAGCCCGTCGCCGCCGCGGTACGCACCGCGCGCGACGGCGCCCTCGCCTCGAACCTCGCCCAGGGCGGCTCCGCCAGCCTCTGCCGAGGCCGCTACCCCGAGGCCGAGGCCCTCGCGGTCCTGGCCGCGAAGGCCCTGGGCCTCACCATCGCCGGCGTCGACCTCCTCTTCACCGCGACCGACGCCCACACCGTCTGCGAGGTCAACGCGGTCCCGGGCTGGCGCCCGGCAATGACAGCGGTGATCCCCGCCATCACCGCCTGCGTCGACCGCCACCTCCACATGCCCCACCCCCCGGGAACGCCCTAGGTGTATTGCCCTGTGACGTCGCCGGGGCCGGCCCGGCGTGCGCGGCCCTGCCCCGGCGGGCGGGAGGCCGCAATGGTGGCCGTGCCGTACGGCGGCTCGATGGGGTGTGGCAGGGGTGGGGGCGGTGGGGCGGCTTCTCGTGTGTGGCCAGCGGGGTGGGGGTGTGGGGGTGGTCGATGAACCGCTGACCTGGAGTTTCGGTGGCTGCTCCGGGGTGCGGGGGCGGTGTGGGCAGCGGCTAGACTCTGGACACGTGACTGCTGTGTCTGCGAAGCCTCGCATCCCCAATGTCCTGGCCGGCCGCTACGCCTCTACGGAGCTGGCCGTGCTGTGGTCCCCCGAGTACAAGGTCAAGCTGGAGCGCAAGCTGTGGCTCGCGGTGCTCCGTGCGCAGAAGGACCTCGGGGTGGAGGTGCCGGAGCAGGCGCTGGCCGACTACGAGCGGGTCCTGGACACCGTGGACCTCGCCTCCATCGCCGAGCGCGAGAAGGTCACCCGGCACGACGTCAAGGCGCGCATCGAGGAGTTCAACGCGCTGGCCGGGCACGAGCAGGTCCACAAGGGCATGACCTCCCGCGACCTGACCGAGAACGTCGAGCAGCTTCAGGTGCGGCTCTCCCTGGAGCTGATGCGGGACCGTACGGTCGCGGTGCTGGCGCGGCTGGGCAAGCTGGCGGGCGAGCACGCCGAGCTGGTGATGGCGGGCCGTTCCCACAACGTCGCGGCGCAGGCCACGACGCTGGGCAAGCGCTTCGCGACCGCCGCCGACGAGCTGCTGGTGGCCTACGGGCGCCTGGAGGACCTGCTCGCGCGCTACCCGCTGCGCGGCATCAAGGGCCCCGTCGGCACCTCGCAGGACATGCTGGACCTGATGGGCGGCGGCTCCGAGGGCGCCGCCAAGCTGGCCGACCTGGAGCAGCGGATCGCCGCGCACCTCGGCTTCGCGCACGCCTTCACCTCCGTCGGCCAGGTCTACCCGCGCTCCCTGGACTACGACGTGGTGACCGCGCTGGTGCAGCTGGCCGCCGCGCCCTCCTCGCTGGCCAAGACGATCCGGCTGATGGCCGGTCACGAGCTGGTGACCGAGGGCTTCAAGCCCGGCCAGGTCGGCTCCTCCGCGATGCCGCACAAGATGAACACCCGCTCCTGCGAGCGTGTCAACGGCCTGATGGTGATCCTGCGCGGCTACGCCTCGATGGCCGGCGAGCTCTCCGGCGACCAGTGGAACGAGGGCGATGTCTCCTGCTCCGTGGTCCGCCGGGTGGCCCTGCCCGACTCCTTCTTCGCGCTGGACGGTCTCCTGGAGACCTTCCTGACCGTGCTGGACGAGTTCGGTGCCTTCCCCGCCGTCGTCGCCCGCGAGCTGGACCGTTACCTGCCCTTCCTGGCCACGACGAAGGTGCTCATGGGTGCCGTACGCGCCGGGGTCGGCCGGGAGGTGGCCCACGAGGTCATCAAGGAGCACGCGGTGGCCTCGGCGCTGGCCATGCGCGAGCAGGGCGCGGAGCGCAACGAGTTGCTGGACAAGCTGGCGGCGGACGAGCGGATGCCGCTGGACCGGGCGCAGCTGGACGCGCTGATGGCGGACAAGCTGTCCTTCACCGGCGCCGCGGCCGACCAGGTGACGACCGTGGTCTCCCGTATCGAGGAGATCACCAAGCAGCACCCGCAGGCCGCGGCCTACGCCCCGGGCTCCATCCTCTGACATGCGCCTCACCTCTGAGGAGCTCCAGGCCGCTCGCGACCGCCTCGTCCCCGACGTGGCCGCGAGCGGCCTGAACATTCTCTTTTGCGGCATCAATCCCGGTTTGATGTCGGCCGCGACCGGCCACCACTTCGCCCGCCCCGGCAACCGCTTCTGGCCCGTGCTGCACGCCAGCGGTCTCACCCCGCGCCGGCTCGACCCCGCCGAGCAGGGCGAACTGCTCTCCTACGGCCTGGGGATCACCAATGTCGTGGCACGGGCCACCGCCCGGGCCGACGAGCTGGCGCCGGAGGAGTACCGGGAGGGCGGGCGGCTGCTGGCCGAGAAGGTGGCACGGCTGCGCCCGGCGTGGCTCGCGGTCGCCGGTGTCACCGCCTACCGCGTGGCCTTCGACGACAAGCACGCCACGATCGGCCCGCAGCGGCGCACCCTGGGCACCACCCGCATCTGGGCGCTGCCCAACCCCAGTGGCCTCAATGCCCATTGGACGCTGGAGGCGATGGCGCAGGAGTACGGTCGGCTGCGCGCGGCGGCCTTCGAGGGCGAGACCCCTCCCCCGGTCTCCTAACCGCCCCCGGCCGCCGCGCCCCTTACGCCAGGTCCTTACGCCAGGTCCCCCTCCCCTATCGCCGCCACCAGCTGGAAGGGCAGTTCGCCCGCCGCCTGCCCCATCCCCACGCCCGTCCAGCGGCCCTCCGCCCGCCAGCCGTACACCCTGGGCACCACCCCGCACAGCGCGTCCAGCGGCGGCCGTACCGGCATGCCCATCGCGGACCGCTCCAAGTGCCCGGCCAGATCGAGCACTTCGGGCGCGCCCCACCGTAAGCTCAGCGCCGCGACCAGCGCCGCCAGCTCCTGCTCGAACTCCTCCCTGGCCTCGTGGACATCCGCCGCGTCGGCATCCCAGAACTCCTGGCTGATCCGCAGATCGGCCAGATGGAACCCCGGCCCGCTCTCGACCATGGCGGACCGGACCCGCTCGGCGGGAAATTCCCTGGCCCGCAGCAGGTCAATGGCGGTCAGATGCTGTGCGACGGCACTCGATGCTCTGGTCATGCCGTCAGTAAACAACCAGGGTCTGACAATTGGCCGACCGTCAGCGGCCCGGGGCACGGGTGCGGCTTCGCTGCGCCGGTCCGCACCGCAGGGGACCGCCCGCCGGGGGCTGTCAGTGGTGGCTGTTACGGTCCCCGCATGGTCACACATGTCCCCTTCACCGGTGGTGAGAAGGAGTGCCTGCGGGCCGCGCTGGACCGGCACCGCGATGCGCTGCTCTGGAAGGCCGAAGGCCTCGACGACGAGCAGTTGCGGCGGCCGGTGACCCCGTCGGGCACCAGCCCCCTGGGCCTGGTCAAGCATCTGGGCGGCGCCGAACTGGGCTGGTTCTGCCTGACCTTCGGGCGCGGCACCGGCGGCCCGCTGCCCTTCGACCCCGCGGTCGAGGACGCCTGCGACCTGCGCGTCGCGCCGCATGAGTCCACCCGGGACATCCTCGGCTTCTACTCCCGCGCCCGCGCCGCCGCCGACCGTGCCATCGACGAGCTCGCCCTGGACGATCTGGGCACGGCGTTCGCCTGGTTCGGCGGTGCGACGGTCTCGCTGCGCTGGGCGCTGGTCCACATGCTGGAGGAGACCGTACGCCACACCGGCCACATGGATATCGCGCGCGAGCTGATCGACGGGGTGACGGGCGACCACCGCAGGGACTGACGCGCCTGTCCGGGGCCGAGCCGGGTTCGGTCCGGGGCCGGCCTGAGGCCGTGGGAAATGGGCGGGCCCCGTCCGCCGCGCGGAGTTAGCCTCGCGGCGTGATCTGGGACGAGGCGCGGCTGTTGGAAGTGGAAGTGGATGCGATCCATGGGCTGGAGCCGGGCGCGGCGGGCGGCCCGGCGAGGGTGCGGGATCCGGCGGTGCGGGCCGTGTGGTCCTGGTCGCCGCGGGCCCGGCTGCTGGCTCTGGGCGACGGGGTCCCCGATCCGGGTCCGGTGGAGGGGCTGCGCCAGGAGTACGTGCCCGGTGAGGCACCCCGCGTACTGACGTACCTCGCCGGCGCGCTCGCCGCGGACGGGCGGAGAGCCACGGTGGGAGGCGGGCCGACCTTCGTGTTTCCCTCCGCCGGGCCGCTCACGGACCGGCGGTCGGCGTCGCTGCCCGTGGTCGTCTCGGACCCGGCAGGGCGGGAGCGGGCGCGTCGCCTGGCCCGCCCGGGGAACTGGCAGCCCGGCGAATGGGCCGAGTTGACCGCCGGGGAGGCGGGCGAGTGGGCGATGGCCGTCCATCGCGACGAGCCGGTGTGCATCTGTTTCTCCCCGGCGGCCAACGCGCTCGCGGCGGAGGCCGGTATCTGGACCCGTCCCGACTTCCGCGGCCGTGGCCTCGCCCCCGCCGTCGTCACCGCCTGGTCGCACCGCGAGCGCCGTAACAAACAGATCCTCTTCTACAGCACCACGGCCGCCAACCACGCCTCGCGTTCCGTGGCCCGCTCCCTCGGCCTCACCGCGCTGGGCTGGATCTGGACCCTGCGCTGAACCGCCCACCGTCCGGCGTACGGATGCCAGAACACCCGGCCGGGCAGGTGGCGGCGATGGGGGTCATCGGTGGGACGGGCGCGGGAACGGGCCCTGTTCGGCGGGGGTGGTGATCACCTCGTGGGCCAGGTCGGAGAGTTTGCCGCGGTGGGTACGGGCGTGGCGGCGCAGGAGTTCGAAGGACTCGTCGGGGGTGAGGTGCAGGCGTTCGGCGAGCACGCCCTTGGCCTGTTCGATGAGGACGCGGCTGGCCAGGGCGCCCTCCAACTGCTCCTTGTGCAGGCGGTGTTCGTCCAGGGCGCGCTGGTAGGTCAGGGCCAGCGCCGTGGCGTCCGCCAGGGCCTGGCCGGCCCTGATGCCGGGTGGGGGCAGGGCACGGTGCTGGTGGAAGAGGTTCACCGCGCCCAGCATCCGGCCGTGGTGGCGCAGCGGCAGCGCGGTGGCGCCGGTGAACCCCTCGGTGAGGGCGCGGTGGGTGAAGCGGGGCCAGCGGGCCCGGCAGTGCGGGTGCGGCAGGGGCAGGTCGGGCAGGCGTTTGCCGCTGCCGTAACTGTCCCTGCAGGGGCCTTCGGCGGCGTCCAGCTGGAGCCGTTCTATGCGGTCGGCGACCGGGTCGGAGGCCGCCCGCTCGGTCAGCCGCCCGTCTTCGTCGGCCATCAGGACGCTGCCCGCCTCCACCCCGGGCAGCCGCAGGCAGTAGCCGGACAGTTCGCCCAGCAGATCGGTGGTGTCGGCACCGCGGGCCGGGGCGTCGGCCAGCGCCAGCACGGCGGTGATCAGCGACGGTTTGTACGGCGGATCCACCATGGTCCGTTCGCCTCTTCGGCAGAGGACGTCGACGGCCGCGGCCGCGGCCGCCGCTCCTGCGGGTTCCCCGCCCCGGCCGGTCAAGACCGCCATGGCCAGGCCTGCGCGTGGCGCGCGTGGCCTGCGGTGCGCCGATGGCCTGGAGCGGCGCCGGCAGCGCGGGCGCCGTGGCGGCGTGTGGTGCCGCCACGGCGCCCCGTCCCAGGCGAGCGGGTGGATCTCCGTCCGGTGGCGGGTGCTCAGCTCGCGGCGGCCGCCATCTGCTCGGCCTGCACGCGCAGTTGCTTCTTGTCGGGCTTGCCGGCGTCGGTCAGCGGCAGCTCGGCGGCGAAGGTGATGCGGGCGGGCTCGTACATGCTCCCGCGCGCCGCGCGCACCATGGCGCACAGTTCCCGCTCGTCGACCGCGCCGTCCGCCGCGGGGACGACGACGGCGTGCACCTGCTCCATACGGTCCGCGTCCCGGACGCCGAAGACGGCGCTCTGGTGCACCTTCGGGTGGGAGTTGAGCAGGTCCTCCAGCTCGGTGGTGTAGACGTGTCCGCCGACCACGACGATCATGTCCTTGATCCGGTCGACGACGGTCAAGTAGCCGTCCTCGTCCAGGTATCCGATGTCCCCGGTGTGCAGCCAGCCGTCCCGCAGGACCTCGGCGGTCAGCTCGGGCTGCTTCCAGTAGCCCTGCATGATGTTCGAGGAGCGCACACAGACCTCGCCGCGCTCACCGTGGGGCAGGGCGCGCCCGGACTCGTCCCGGATCTCCAGCTCGACCCCGGGCAGGACCCGGCCCGCCGAGCGCAGCCGGTCCGGGCGCTCGGGGTCGTGGTCCTCGGGCGGCAGGACGCTGATGCCGCCCGCCTCGTTCTGGCCGTAGAACTGCAGCAGTACGGGGCCGAAGCGCCGGATGGCGTCCGCGATGCGGGCGGGCGAGGACTGGCAGCCGCCGTAGTTGATGCCGCGCAGGCTGGAGGTGTCGGTGCGGTCCGCGTCCGGGTGGTCCATCAGCTGGTAGAGCAGCGGCGGCAGCAGGAACAGGTCCGTGATGCGCTCCCGCTCGATGGTGGCGAGGGCGGCCGCGGGGTCGAAGTCCTCGTGCAGGACGACGCAGCCGCCCTCGCGCAGGGCCTTGTCGGCGAACATGCCGCCGGCGTGCGCGAGCGTGGTGCACACCAGCACCCGCGAGGCGTCGTCACGGCTGCTCACCCGCTCCGACGGCGCTGCCTCGGCACCGTCCTGGTCCTCTTCCTGGTCCTCGCCCCACAGCCCGCGCTTCTCCTCCGAGAAGCGGTGCATCTGCTCGAAGGTGGTGCAGATGCCCTTGGGGTGGCCGGTGGTGCCGCCGGTGTGGCGGATGGTGCACACGTCCTGCGGCTGCGCCCGGCCCGCGACGGGCTCGGCGGAGCGGGTGGCGGCGAGTTCCAGCAGGTCCTGGCCGGTTTGCGCCGGTCCGAGGGAGAGAATCAGCGGCACCGGGGACTTCTCGGTGATCTCGGCGGCGCGCGCGTCCCAGCGCGGGTCGACGATCAGCGCGTGGGTCTCCACATCGCCCACGATGGCGGCCTGGACATCGGCCGAGAGCCGGTTGTACAGGTGGTTGACCCGGCAGCCGATCAGGTTGGCGGCGTAGCGGGCGGCGATCGTCTCGGGGAGGTTGCCGCACAGCAGCGTGACGGTGTGCCCGCGGCCCACGCCCAGGTCCCCCAGCGTGCGCGCCATACGGTGCACCAGATCGCGGAACTCGCCCGCGGCGATCCGCCGTTGCTGGTGCACCAGCGACTCGCGGCCCGGGTCGGTCGCGAGCGCGTCGAGTATCCCCTCCACGTGGGTACGGAAGTCTTGTGCGGCGATGGACATGTGCGTTTCCTCCTGGCGACGACCTGTTCGTCCCAGCCGGCCGGCTCTGCGTACGGAATGGGGCGATGGTGCCGGGGAACTGACGGGTCGTCGCACCGGCCCGTCGCAGCGAGCCGGCCCGACAACGAGAGTGGTTGCCCCAGGCGACCAACGAGGCTAGCCCTTGATGATCCACAACTCCAAGTCGAGCGACGGCGACATTCAGCCGAATTCCGGGGCGGCGCCATCCCCATGACGGATCGGCCCTCGCCACGCGCCCGCGCCCGGCTCCCCCAGGCCGCTCCAACCCGTAAACCCGCTGGTCGGCGGCGGTACAGCAGTGGCATGCTGACCGGGTGAACGGACCCGAGATCCTCCTCAGCCTCGCCCCCGAACTACGGCTCTTCGCCCCCGCCGACCGCCGCCGCGACCACGCCCCCGTCGTCACCGACGGGCTGTCCACGCTCGGACATGTCGTGGAGTCCTTCGGCGTACCGCTCACCGAAGTCGGGGCGCTCCTCGTCGACGACCGCGAGGTCCCGGTCTCCCACGTGCCGGGCGCGGGCGAGACGGTCGAGGTCCGCGCGGTCCCGCGCCCGCAGCAGGTGCCGGGGGCACCGCTGCGCTTCCTCCTCGACGTCCACCTGGGGACGCTCGCCCGGCGCCTGCGGCTGCTGGGCATCGACGCGGCGTACGAGAACGAGGACATCGGCGACCCGGCGCTGGCCACGCGGTCCGCCGCCGAGCGGCGCGTGATGCTCTCCCGCGACCGGGGGCTGCTGCGGCGCCGGGAGCTCTGGGCGGGCGCGTACATCTACAGCGACCGCCCCGACGACCAACTCCGGGACGTACTGGGCCGCTTCGCCCCCCGCCTCGCGCCGTGGACCCGCTGCAGCGCCTGCAACGGCCTGCTGCGCGCGACCGACAAGGACGCCGTCCAGGAGCAGTTGGCGCACGGCACCCAGCGCACCTATGACGTCTTCGCCCAGTGCACCGCCTGCGACCGCGTCTACTGGCGCGGCGCCCACCACGCCCGCCTGGAGGCCATCGTGACCGAGGCGGTACGGGAGTTCGGCAGCGCGGCGGTGCAGTGACGGGGTGCGCCGTCCGCGGCGGGGGCCGTTGTCAGTGGTGGCCGCTGACGTCCTTTCCAGGACGACCGCCCCCGCACGCGGCCGAGGTGCGGCACCTGCCGGCCAGCAGACCCGCCGACGGCGGCGGCGGTGCGGCCCTCGTCAGGCGAGGTGCTTGAGCTTCTCGAACGGGTAGCGGGCGATCACCACGACGGCGAAGGCGTAGGCGGCGAACAGGACCAGGCCCGGGGTGTCGATGGCGCGGGTGCCGTCGCTGAGCAGGACGGTGCCGACCGGGGCCAGCGGGGCGAGGCTGAGGATGGCTGCGGCGGTGCACCAGCGCGCCACGAGGCGGTCGGCGCGTTCGCGCAACGCGGGGTCGCGCCGGACCGCGTCCGGCACCTCGTACCCGTCCGTCCGGTCACAGACCTGTCCGCGGTACCCGGCCCGGGCCGCCAGCAGGCTCACCACCGCGAGGAGGACGAAGCAGCAGAAGATGAAGACGTACGCCATGAAGATCCTGGCCCCAGGTGCCCGTTCGGATGCCGTCGAATGTGGTCAACACGGGAATGTACGCCGACGCCGCAGCGAGAACAGACCACGGCCCCCTCAGACGCCCCCTCTGCGCGGCCACGGCGCTCGCCCTCGCCAGTGGCCGGATCACCTTCTCCGCCGGCGGCGGCTTCCCGGACCGTGCCGCCGAGTCCCCCGGGCCCATCGGCTAGGTTTCATGATCGGCCGTCATGGCCTCGACGGGGAAGGGGTGGGACGCGGTGGACGAGAGCGCGTGGCTGGCGGGGCGGTTCGAGGAGCATCGGGCGCATCTGCGGGCGGTGGCCTACCGGATGCTCGGGTCGCTCAGCGAGGCCGAGGACGCCGTTCAGGAAGGCTGGCTGCGCTTCAGCCGTACCGATGTCAGTGAGGTCGAGAACCTCGGTGGGTGGCTGACCACGGTGGTGGGGCGGGTGTGTCTGAGCATGCTGCGTACGCGGGCGCGGCAGCGCGAGGAGCCGCTGGAGGAGCAGGTGCCCGGCCGGCAGATACCCGGCCGGGTCGTCGGCCGCGAGGAGCGGGCCGACCCCGAACAGGAGGCGCTGCTGGCCGACTCGGTGGGGCTGGCGCTGCTGGTGGTGCTGGACAAGCTGGCGCCCGCCGAGCGGCTCGCCTTCGTCCTGCACGACATGTTCGCCGTGCCCTTCGACGAGATCGCTCCGATGCTCGACCGCACCCCGGCGGCGACCCGGCAGCTGGCGAGCCGCGCCCGGCGCCGGGTCAAGGGGGCCGAGCCGGTGCCCGCGGCCGATCTGTCGCTCCAGCGCCGCATCGTGGAGGCGTTCCAGTCCGCCGCGCGCGGCGGGGACCTCCAGGCGCTGGTCGCGGTGCTCGACCCGAACGTGGTCTTCCGCGCGGACGCCGCGGTCGGCCCCACCCCCGCACCCGTGGTGCTGCGCGGTGCGCAGTCCGTGGCCAAGGGGGCGTCCGCCGCCGCGGAGCGGGTCCGCTTCACACAGCCTGCGCTGGTGAACGGCCAGGTCGGACTGGTGATGGCGCCGCTCGGAAAACTGTTCCTGGTACTCCGCTTCACGATCGTGGACGGCCTCATCACCGAGATCGACACCATCGCGGAGCGGGACCGCTTGCACGGGCTCGAACTCGCGGTCCTCGAAGTCTGAGCGCCGAGCGCTCCGCCGGGCATGCGTGGGTCGAGGGGGCTGGTCGCGCACGTCCGCGCACCCTTACGGGGCGCGGACGTGCGCCTCTCAGGCATCCCTGCGCAGCATCGCGCGGGCGCCTGCGGCCACCGACACGGCCGCCCACGCCGCCATGACGGCCATGCCGGTCCAGGCGCCCAGCACCCCCTCGGGGTGCGGGTGCAGGATCTGCTGGCCCGCGCGGTCCGGGAGGAACTGCACGGCGCGGCCGATGCCGGTGTCGCCGTGCAGGATCGGTGAGATCAGGAAGATCAGCGGGACGAGGAGGGCGAGCGCGCCGACCGTACTGCGGATGACCGCGGCCACGCCCGCGCAGAACAGGGCGAGCACAGTGAGGTAGAGGGCGCAGCCGACGATGGAGCGCAGGGCTCCGGGGGCGGTGAGGCCCACTCCGTCCTCGCCCAGCAGGGCCTGGCCGCCGAGGAAGGAGGTCAGGGCGGTGAGCAGCCCGGTGATCAGGGTCAGGGTGGCGATGGCGGTGAGCTTGCCCGCGTACAGCAGTCCGCGGCGGGGGACGGCGGTCAGGGAGGTACGGGCCGAGCCGCTGGTCCACTCCCCCGCGACGGCCAGGACGCCGAAGGAGATGACCGCCAGCTGGCCGAAGGTGAGGCCGAAGTAGGAGGAGTGGACGGGGTCGTCGGGCCCGCTGCCGGGGGCGGATCGCGTGGCGGCGACGGCCATGCCGATGCCCGTGGTGAGGACGAGGAGGGCCGGCAGGGCGCCGGTCAGCGAGCGCAGGGTGCGCACCTTGGTGAACTCGGAGCGGAGTACGGCGGTCAGCTGCACGAGGCGGTCCTCTCGGGGGTGCCGGGGCCGACGGGAGCACCGGTCGCGGTGAATTCGGCGGCGTCGGCGGTCAGGCGCAGATAGGCGTCCTCCAAGGAGGGCGCCCGGCCGGTGAGTTCGAGGACGGAGATGCCGTGGCGGGAGGCCAGGGCCCCGATGTCGGCGGGCTCGGCGTCCTGGACGGTCCAGCTCCCGTCCTCTTCCGGCGCCGCGGCGTACCCGGCCCGGGTCAGCTCCTCGTGCAGCCGCGCGCCGTCGGTGGTGCGCACCCGCACCGTGGAGTGGGTGTGTGCGCGCAGGAAGTCGTCCATGGGGGTGTCGGCGAGCAGCCGGCCGCGGCCGAGCACGATCAAGTGGTCGGCGGTCAGGGCGGTTTCGCCCATCAGATGGCTGGAGATCAGCACGGTACGGCCCTGGGCGGCGAGCCGCTGGGCGAGCGTACGGACCCAGATGATGCCCTCGGGGTCCAGCCCGTTGGTGGGCTCGTCGAGCATCAGCACGGCGGGGTCGCCGAGCAGGGCGGCGGCGATGCCGAGCCGCTGGCGCATGCCGAGCGAGAAGGTGCGGATGCGCTTGCGGGCCACGGCCGTCAGACCGGTCTCCTCCAGGACCTCGGCCACCCGCTGGTCGGGGAGGCGGTTGCTGTGGGCGAGGACGCGCAGGTGGTCGCGGGCGCGCCGGGCGCCGTGGGCGGCTTCGGCGTCGAGCAGGGCGCCGACGTGGCGCAGCGGTTCGGCCAGGGTGCGGTAGGGGCGGCCGCCGATGGTGGCGGTTCCGGAGGTGGGCCGGTCCAGGCCGAGCGTCATGCGCAAGGTGGTGGACTTGCCCGCGCCGTTGGGGCCGAGGAAGCCGGTGACCTTGCCTGGCTGTACGCGGAAGGTGAGGCCGTCCACGGCCCGCGCGGTTCCGTAGACCTTGGTCAGGCCGTCGACGTCGATGGAGGTCATGGCCTCAGCCTGGCCGCCGGACCACCCACCGCACCTCCCCCACCAGCGGGTTCGTGCTCCCCCGCACGGGGGAGGCCGGGGGTGGGGGCGGCTGGCACGATGGCCGGGTGCCCCCGATCCCGGCTGCCGCCCTGCTGCGTCCCCTGGCCCGTGCCGTCACCTACAGCCGCTGTCTGCATCTGTTGGTCGGTGCGGCGCCCGGCCTGATCAGCATCTTCGTCCGCCCGGGGCCGCACGGGACGCCCACGCTCGCGGACTGGCTGCTGATGGCAATTCAGCCCGTGCCGCTGCTGCTCGTGGCGGCGTTGATACCGGGGATGCGGCGGGCCGAGGGCATACAGGCGCAGCTGATGCTGTTCGCCGGACCGCATTCGGCACACCGCCGCGCCGGTCTCCCCCGCGGCACCCCCGGGCCCCACGCGGCGGACCCGCTCACCGACCCCACCCGCGGCGTCCCCGGACCGCATGAGACACCCCCACCCGGCGACCCCACCTGCGGCATCCCCGGACCGCATGAGACACCCCCACCCGGCGACCCCACCCGCGGCATCCCCGGACCGCATGAGACACCCCCACCCGGCGACCCCACCCGCGGCATCCCCGGACCGCATGAGACACCC
>NZ_JBSIBZ010000077.1:0-47506 GCF_058245575.1 Streptomyces sp. UF-297
AACAGCGGCGTCGCGAACATCAGCAGCATGATCGTGCCGTGCATCGTGAACGCCTGGTTGAACTGCTCGTTCGACATCAGCTGCTGGCCCGGCCGCGCCAGTTCGGCGCGCATCAGCAGCGCCAGCAGGCCGCCGATGCAAAAGAACGCGAACGACGTGACCAGGTACAGCGTGCCGATCGTCTTGTGGTCCGTGGTCGTCAGCCACTTCACGGGGGACTTGGGATACCTCATGCCCCGTAGGTGTCCGCGACCCCCCGCGGTGTCACCGCGGGCCGGTGTTCGAAAACTCACCCGACGCATGTGTGAAGATCGGTGGCATGCCGGACACCAACGGGTCATGAGCACGGACGAAGCCTTCGCCGCTGCCTATCGCGAGCACTATTGGGCGGTCAGCCGCTTCGTGGCGCGACGGCTGGACGGCCAGGCACACGATGTCGAGGAAGTGGTCGCGGAGGTCTTCTCCATAGCCTGGCGGCGGCGCACCGAGCTTCCCGAGTCGCCGCTCCCCTGGCTGTACGGGGTCGCGCGCAACTGCCTGGCCAACACCGTCCGCGGCCTGGGCCGCTACCGCCGTCTGCTGCTCAGGCTCGGCCACCACGAAGCCGCTCACGACCGCCAGACCGTCCAGAGCCCCGACGCCGAGCGCCCCGGCTCCTGGGTGCACGAGGCGCTGGCCCGCCTCTCCCCCGCCGACCAGGAGGCGCTGCGCCTGACCACCTGGGAGGAGCTCTCCCTGGACGAGCTGGCCGTGGCCCTGGGCTGCAGCCACAGCGCGGCGGCCATGCGCCTGCACCGCGCCCGCAAGCGCCTGCGCGCCGAGATCGACCGTATGCAGATGACCGTGACCGTACGAGCAGGAGGCCGCGCCGATGGCTGACGAACTGGAGCTGCTGCGCGCGGCCGACCCCGTACCGGCCGACGAAGGCCCCTGGCGCGACCGCCCCCTGACCGCCCGCGCCGAACACGCCCTGGACCGCCTGCTGCGCACCGGGCACACCCGGCGGGCCCGGCGCCGCCTCGTCCTGCGGGCCGAGGCCGCCGTACTGGGCGTGGTCGGCGTACTGGCCCTGATGCTCTCCACCCTCGGCACCGCGGTCCCCGCCCTGGCCACCCCCACCCCGCTCCTCCCGGACACCGGCTCCTCCGCCGTCCCGCTGGGCGAGATCTCCCGCAGGGCCGCGGGCAAAGCGGCGGGCAGCACGGCGGGCCCGCACCGCGGCAGCCATCTGCAGACCTGGTCCCTGAGCATGCAGGCGGGCCCGGACGCCGCGCCGCCGGTCACCGTCCCCGAGGAGCGCATCACCCGCTGGAACGCCGACGGCAGCGGATCCGAACTCGTCGTCGCCACCGACCCGCAGCACCCCGGCCGCCCCGTCATCGCCAACACCGGCTCCGACTCCGAGAGCGCCTGGCGTACGGTCAACGACGGCAAGGTCCTGCACCGCAAGACCTACCCGGCGGGCTCCGGCAGCCGCCGCGGGCTCGCCGCCACTCCGCCGCCCGCCGACCCCGACGGCCTGCGCGAGTACCTCTCGCGCCTGTACGGCGGCGCCGACACCAAGACCCCCCAGCTCCTGCTGGCCCTCTCCACCTTCCTCCAGGAGTGGACCCCGGGCCCCCGCGAGACGGCCGCCATCACCAAGCTGCTGGTCGACGCCAAGGGCCTGCGCCCGGCGGGCGAAATCACCGACCGCCTCGGCCGCACCGGCCAGGCCTACGTCTACGACGGCCCCGACGGCGCCTCCGACGCCACCCGCCACATGATCATCCTCGCCCCCCGCACCGGCCAGGTCCTGGGCATCGAGGCCACCTTCACCAAGGACCTGCCCGACTTCAAGATCAAGGCCGGCGACGTCCTCTCCTACGAGGCGTGGCTGCCGTAGCCTCACTCGCTCCCCTCACGCCCCCTGTGCGCGCCCCCGTTCGATCACCCACAAGAGCGGATAGCGGACGATGCGCCCGCTCCGGGACGTTGCGGACGTCAAGCTGTTGGCGGGCGTCCGGTATCCGGGCACCCGCAACGAGGGACAACGAGGGGAAAGGAGCATCTCGCATGCTCGCACGTCATCTGATGCGCCGTCAGCGGGGGGCCGTGGCCACGGCCGCCGTCTTCGGCGGACTGCTGCTGGCCGCCGTCGCACCGACCAGCGCGCAGGCCGCGCCCACCGCGGCCGCCGTCTCGGTGCAGGACGCCGCCGCGAACTGCGGCTACTACAGCGGCAATACCACGACCCGGCGCGGTGACCGCGGCGACCGGGTCAAGGAAGTGCAGTGCATCATCAACCTCTGGAACGGGGGCACCCCCCTGCAAGTGGACGGCGTCTTCGGTCCGCGCACGGAGAGCTGGGTCGTCTACTTCCAGGACGTGAGGGGCCTCCGGGTCGACGGCGTCGTCGGTCCGCAGACCTGGAGTTCCCTGCGCGCCGTGTGACCCACCGCCGGAGCTTTGGGCCCGCTCCGCCCAGAGCTCCGCTGCACCCCCGGCGGCCCGCCGCTCAGAGCTCCGCCTCGCCCCACTCCCCGACCGTGAACGCATCGCCCACCGCCACCTTCCCCGTCCGTACGACGCTGAACTTCGCCCCGAACATCACCCCGCCCGCGGACGCCCTGCGGTAGGCGGCGAAGGCGCGCAGCGGCTCCGGGCCGCGCTTGACGCCGTGCTCCTGGTCGACGGTGGTGACCGGGCAGCGCTGGGCGAGCTTGGTGTAGCCCAGTTCGGTGTCGCCGATGGCGGCCCGGCGTACCAGATCCTCGCGGTGCGGCTCGTCCCAGCCGTCGATCACGATGTTGGGGCGGAAGCGGGTCATCGGCAGCGGCTCGCCGCCTCCTTGGGACAGCCGCTGGTTCAGCGCGGCCAGCGAGGAGCGCGACAGGAGGTGTACGGCGCTGCTGTCGGCGTAGCCGGACGTGCCCGGGATCCAGCCGTCGGTGACCCGGTCGTGCTCCGGCGGTACGCGGACGAGCCGGCTGGGCACCCCGAGGACGTGCGAGAGCCAGCCGGCCACCGCGGCGCCCTGGTCGATGCCCTGGTAGGGCGCCCCGAACAGGTTCACCTCGCGCCGCGCCGAGACGGTGTCGACGTCGATGGTGAGGGGTTTGACGCCCGGCGCGGCGAGCGTCAGCGAGCGGCCGTCGGGGTCCACCGTGGGCCGGATGACGGCCAGCCGCGGGTCCTTGCGCTGCGTACGGAAGACGCCGTCCTCGTCGGTGACCATGAAGCTGCGGTCGTGTGCGAGGCCCGCCTCGGTCAGTACGGCGTCGGTCAGCGGTATCCCCGCGCACCCCTTGACGGGGTAGGTGGTCAATTCAACGACGGTAGCCATCCGTTCACCCTAAGTCAGTCACTGTACGTCACTGCCCCAGGCGGTCCAGCGCCTGCTGCGGATAGCGGGCACCGGCCACGGACTCGGTCGGCACGGCCTGCCGCAACGCCGTCAACTGGGCCTCTGTGAGCCGCAGTCCGGCCGCCGCGACGTTCTCCGCCAGATACTCCGGGCGCTCGGTGCCCGGGATCGGCACGATGTCGTCACCCTGCGCGAGCAGCCACGCCAGGGCCGCCTGCGCCGGAGTGGCCCCGATCTGCGCCGCGACGCGCCGCACTTCACGTACCAGCGCGAGGTTGCGGTCGATGTTCGTGTCGGCGAAGCGCGGCCAGCGCAGCCGGTTGTCGCCCGCGCCGAGGTCCGCGCGGGAGGAGATGCCGCCGGTGAGCATCCCGCGCCCCAGCGGCGAGTACGCCACGATGCCGATGCCCAACTCGCGGCAGGTGGCGAGCATTTCGCCCTCCACCACGTCCCTGGTGAACAGGGAGTACTCCAGCTGTACGGCGCTGATGGGGTGCACCGCGTGGGCCCTGCGCAACGTCTGCGCGCTGACCTCGGACAGCCCGAGGTGGCGGACCTTGCCGGCCGCCACCAGCTCCGCCATGGCGCCCACCGTGTCCTCGACGGGGACTTCGGGGGCGCGGCGGTGGGCGTAGTAGAGGTCGATGTGCTCGACGCCGAGGCGCCGCAGGGAGGCCTCGCAGGCCTGGGGGACGTACGCGGGCGTCGTATCGACCGTGTCGACCCGGCCCGTGGCGGGGTCGTGCCGCAGCCCGAACTTGGTGGCGACCACCACGCTCCCCTCACGGGAGCGGCCCCGTCCGCGCCCGCGCAGCCACCGGCCGAGGAAGTTCTCGTTGGCGCCGCGGCCGTAGGCGTCCGCGGTGTCCAGCAGCGTGACGCCCAGCTCGGCGGCGCGCTCCAGCGTCCAGTGGGCCTCTTGCTCGTCGACCGGGCCGTACGCGACGGACATCCCCATGCAGCCGAGGCCGATCGCGGACACCGCGGGCCCGCCCCGGCCGAGCGTACGGACCCCGACCCCCTGAAAACCGCTCCCCACGGCGTTTCCCCCGTTCCCCATGACGTGCCGGACCGGCTCCACAGTGACCGGAGGCGATCGTAACCCCGCCTGAGTGGCGGGCGGCGGCCGGCGGAGCGACCCTGGAAGGACGCGACGATCCGGCGGCGCGGTGGCCGACTACGCCACCGCGCCGCCAAACTCCCCGCCGGTCGATGGGGAACCGGTGCCAGGTCAGCACCACTTGGGAGTCGCGCCGATGTTGGCGATGTAGCGGGCGGCGGAGAAGCCCTCGACGTAGCGGCCGTCCCTCAGCTTGTACCAGCGCGCGTTGCCGCCGACGGCCTGACCGCGCACCTTGCACATGATGTGCACCACCGCGCCGTTGGGGATCATGCCGACGATCCGGTGTCCGTTGCCGGGCCCGGTGCGGACGTTCACGCCGGCGTGGGAGACGACCTTGCCCTTGTACGGCGCCGGGCCGCTGCACCACTGGGGACCCGCGCCGATGTTCGCGATGAAGCGGGCGGCGGAGAAGCCCTCGACGTAGCGGCCGTCCCTCAGCCTGTACCAGCGCGCGTTGCCGCCGACGGCCTCGCCGCGCACCTTGCACGCGATCTTGACCGTCGCGCCGTGCGGAACCGAGCCGACGACCTTGGAGTGGGCGGTGGGCGCCGTGCGGATCAGCAGACCGCTCTTGCTGGTGACCCGGCCCTTGTACGGGCCGTCGCTGTCAGGGGCGGCGGCGGCCGCGAGGGCCGGAGTGGCGGAGACGGCGGCCGCGATCACGCCGGTGGCCGCGGCGAGGGACATCTTGCTGAACTTGCCGAACTTGGACTGCGGAAGCATCCGTTGCCTCCTGCGGAGGGGGAAGGAACCCGTTGGGGTCCGGGGGATACCGGGGGGCGTTGGACGCCGTGGCCTGGAGAGTCGGCCGGAGTGCGGTCGCCGGCTGGAGTGCGGCCCCGGGGAGGGGCCGCACTCCAGCCCTGTTCCCGGCAGGATGAGCCAACACGATGCGTATCGAGTCAACTACCCGCTTGCCCGAATTACGCTAAATACCCGACCCTGCGTGCGCAAATCGTCGCTCTACGTAAACAGGCGCCGAGGGTCGGCCCCTGCACCGCCGGGAGCGGCGCGCGAACGCCGAAATCCCTTACGGGTACCGCGCGTTGGCGCACATCGCGCCGACCCCGCCCGCCCCCGCCCGACTCCGCCCCCCGCCCCCGCACCCGTGGCGCGTTCACGCAGGGCCACGCAACGCGCCCCGCGAAGGCCCTCGCGATACGCCGAACGACCCCCCTCCGGTTCCCCTCCGCCGCCGCGATGATCGCGAGAAGGATCACAGTTTGATGCCCCGTACAACGGAGCCGGACCTTCCGTTTCCCCTGGAGGGAGCGGCATTCCGGTTGATTCCGTAGCCATTCACACACAGCCCGTGATGATCGGCTCTGCCCCTATGGTCGTCCTTTGCCCGTCGCGCCATGGCGGGCGCTGCCATGCAGTCGACCCAGAGAGCGCAGGCGAGCGAACACGTGCCGACGCAGTCCTCCGTCGCACCGATGAGGCCCGGGGTGGCCACGCGTACCGACCCCGGCGATACGGGGACCGGCACCACCGCCGGATCCACGTCCGCCGAGGCCACCGTCGTCGAACCGGCCATGGTCAAGCGCGCGGTCTCGGCCGCCGCCCTCGGCAACGCGATGGAGTGGTTCGACTTCGGCGTCTACAGCTACATCGCGGTCACGCTCGGACAGGTCTTCTTCCCGTCCGGCGACTCGACCGCGCAGTTGCTGGCGACGTTCGGAACGTTCGCCGCCGCCTTCCTGGTCCGCCCCATCGGCGGCATGGTCTTCGGGCCGCTGGGCGACCGCATCGGCCGCCAGAAGGTCCTCGCCCTCACCATGATCATGATGGCGGTGGGCACCTTCGCCATCGGGCTGATCCCCTCCTACGCCTCCATCGGCGTGTGGGCACCGGCCCTGCTGCTGCTCGCCCGTCTCGTCCAGGGCTTCTCCACCGGCGGCGAGTACGGCGGCGCGTCCACCTTCATCGCCGAGTACGCGCCCGACAAGAAGCGCGGATTCCTCGGCAGCTGGCTGGAGTTCGGCACCCTGGCCGGCTACATCGGCGGCGCCGGCATGGTCCTGCTGCTCACCCAGCTCCTCGGCGACGACACGATGGTCTCGTGGGGCTGGCGCATCCCGTTCCTGATCGCCGGGCCGATGGGCCTGATCGGCCTCTATCTGCGGATGCGGCTGGAGGAGACCCCGGCCTTCGCGCAGCTGGAGAAGGAAGCGCGGGAGCAGGAGAAGGCCCGGAGAGAGGCCGAGAAGCGGATGGGCCTGCGCGAGATGGTGTTCGGGCAGTGGCGCGCGATGCTGCTGTGCGTCGGTCTCGTCCTGGTCTTCAACGTCACCGACTACATGCTGCTGTCGTACCTGCCCAGCTATCTGACGGCCGAGCTGAACTACGACCGGACGCACGGGCTGCTGGTGATCCTGGCGGTGATGGCGCTGATGATGTGCGTCCAGCCGTTCGCGGGACGGCTGTCGGACCGCGTCGGGCGGCGGCCCGTGATCGCCGCGGGCTGCCTGGGCTTCTTCCTCCTGTCCATCCCGGCGCTGCTGCTGATCCGCCAGGGCTCCCTGGTGGCCATCGGCCTGGGCACGGCCGCCCTCGGCCTGCTGCTGGTCTGCTTCACCTCGACCATGCCCGCCACCCTCCCCGCCCTCTTCCCGACCAAGGTGCGCTACGGCTCGCTGTCGATCGGCTTCAACATCTCGGTGTCGGTCTTCGGCGGTACGACCCCGCTGGTGGTCACGGCGCTCATCGGCGCCACCGGCGACACGATGATGCCCGCCTACTACATGATGGCGGCGGCGGTCGTCGGCGGCATCGCCGTACTCCTGATGTCCGAGAGCGCCGGCCGCCCGCTGCCCGGCTCACCGCCCGCGGTGGAAACCGAGGCGGAGGCACGGGCGTTGGCGCGGGGGCGCAACCGCGTCTGACGGGCGCTGGTGACGAGTGCGTAAGCCGCGGTGAGACGCTCACCGCGGCTTACGCCTGCCGGTCGCCGCGCGTGAGGGTGTAGGTCCGCCCTTCGTCCGGGTCGCCCACATCGATGACCAGCGTGGGGTGTTCGTCCGTGCCGCGGATACGCCACCGGTCCTCGATGCGGCAGCCGTCCAGGATCCGCAGCACGACATCGCTGCCGTACTTCCCGCCGGCGTCGATCTTCCATGTGCCGGTGCCCTCACAGCGGCCCCAGCCCGCATCCCGCCGATCGTCGTCCGACCGGCCGTCGTCCAGCCCGCGGGCGGTCGCCCGGCCGTCACCGGCCAGCTCAAGAGTGCCGCCCTTGCCGTCCCGCCAGGCCCCCACCACCTCGGCATGGCTCAGCCGCGGCGGTTCGTACAGCTTCAGCACCCCGGTCTTGAAGGCCACCGCGCCCAGTACGGCGAGGACGAGAGCGGCGACGGCGCCCACGGCGAGCGCGCGCAGCCCCAGCCGCAGACCGCCCAGCCGCTCGGTGCGCCGCGGGGCGTTCCAGCCGCTCAGCGCGGCCGGAACGGTGGTCACGGCGAGCGCGAGCCACCACCACACGTACCCCATCGGCGCTCCCGCCGACCCCCCGGCCGCCGCGCGGATACCGCCGGCCGCCAGGACCGGAACCGCCGACACCACCGGTACGGCGACCAGCACCCACCACCATGTCCGCTTCCCCGCCGGGCTCCAGCGGTCCGCCGCCCAGCGCGCGAGCGAGACCGCGGGCAGCACCAGCACAACCGTCATGAACAGGCACAGCAGCCCGACAACCACGGCCGACAGCGGTATCACCAGCACGAACAGCACTCCGCCGTAGCCGCCGGATTCCTCCTGCGTCAGCGCGAAGAGGACCAGGCCCACGCCCGCGACGAACGTCTCCGCCAGCAAGGTCGCTGCCGCCGCCACGACGGCCCCGCCGGTCCAGCCGGTGCGGTGACCCACTGAGGGGATCCGGGGCGGCAACAGAGGCGGCGTCGGGTACTGCCACCTTGTCTGCGTGGCCATCTGCATCACCCTCCCCGCCGCGTCCACCGGTTCCGGCAACTCCCGCGGCGCTACCGACGATCATGCTCCTGGGCCCGGCGGCACCTCACAGCGGGGCCGGTCACAAGGAACAGGCCGCTCAACTCCGCTTATTCGGAGCGGTGTTGGAGGCAGCGATCGAGGCCGGGACGGCCCGCCCGCCGGAAGGTGCCAGGGGTCACCCCGAAGCACCGTACGAACCAGCGGTGCAGATGGGCCTGGTCCGCGAAGCCGGTCGCGGTCGCGGCGGACGCGGCGCTGTGGCCCGCGACGAGCAGGGCCCTGGCCCGGCGCAGGCGCAGCAGCCGCTGGAAGGCGCTGGGGGTGAGGCCGTATTCGGCGCGGAAGGCGCGGTAGAGCGCGAAGCGGCTGCAGCCCGCCGCGTCCGCCAGGTCCTGTGCGCACAGCTCCTGGTCCCAGGCCTGTTCCAGCAGGGTGCGGGCCCGGCGGGCGGTGCGGGCCCGTGCGCCGGGCGGCAGGTCGCGGGCGCGCGGCGGGCGGGTCGCGCCGCGCCGGACCATCGCCGTGACGACCGCGGTGAGCCGTTCGTCGCGTACGAGCGGCTCGGCGCCGCCGACGAGCGCGGGGTACAGGCCGCGCAGCGCCCCGGCCAGCGCCGGGTCGTCGACCACCGGGCGGTCGAAGAGGGGCATCTCGGCGCGCCCGCAGGTCACATCGGCGAGGATGCCGCGGACGATCTCGGGGCCGATGCGCACGACCCGGTAGGTGAAGCCGAGTTCGACGGCGGCCCGGCCGTCGTGCGGGTCGTCCGGGTTGAAGGCCATGACCAGCCCCGCGGCGCTGGTGTGGTCACCACCCCGGCACGTGAAGCGCTGCGCGCCGTCCTCGGTGACGCCGAAGGAGTACGCGTCGTGGCTGTGCGGGTGGAAGACATGGCGGACGAAGTGCGCGTGCATGGCCTCCAACGGGCGCCGGGGGTCGCGCCAGTACCGCGCCCAGTCCCCCGCCCGGTCCTCGCCCCCGCCGGCCATCGCCCGCCCCCGCGTCAGTGCGCCGCTTCGCCCCCGGTCCGTACGACCACGACCGTACAGTGCGCGTACTCCATGACCTGCTGGCTGACCGAACCGAGCAGTGCGCCCTTGAACCCTCCGTGGCCACGGGTGCCCACGACCAGCAGATCGGCGCTCTCGGAGGCCTCCAGCAGGACCTTGGCGGGGGCGCCCTGCAGCACGCGCCGGCGGACCGGCACGGACGGCTCGGCGCCGAGCACGGCCGCGACCGTCTCGTCGAGCTTCTCGGTGGTGGCCTGCTCGATGGTGAGGCTCCCGGGGTCCGGCTTGAGCGTCAGCCCCGCCAGGGAGAAGGCGTTGGGCCAGTCCCAGGACATCACGGCGTGCACCGTGCCACCGGTCAGCCGGGCCTGCTCGGCTGCCCAGCGCAGCGCGTCCTGCGAGTGCGGGGACCCGTCGACACCGACGACGATCAGGGGTTCGGCCTTGCCGCTCATGGGACTCCTCAGCGAGAGCACATCTCGATACCGCTACCGATAGCGCAAAAACTAGCTGAGAACTATCTAAAAAGGGCGTTAAAGGATGTAAGCGGCGGCATACGGCCATCCGCCCGGGGCTGCGGAAAACGCGTGAGGCAGGATGGCCGCATGAGCATCGTGAAGATCAATGTGCTGTCCGTTCCCGCTGAGCAGCGAGAGGTACTGGAGCAGCGGTTCGGCTCGCGTGCCGGTTCGGTGGAGTCCTCCGACGGCTTCGAGTGGTTCGAACTGCTGCGCCCCGTCGAGGGGACCGACCAGTACCTCGTCTACACCCGGTGGCGGGACGAGGAGTCGTTCAAGGCCTGGATGGAGGGTCCGATGAAGGCCGCGCACCAGGGGGGCGGCGACCGTCCGAAGCCTGCCGCGAACGGCTCCACGCTGTGGTCCTTCGAGGTCGTGCAGCAGGCAGCGCCGAAGCAGGGCTGACGGCGGGGGCCGACATGGCACGGCTGCGGCCGTGGCTGACGGCGGGGGCCGACATGGCACGGCTGCGGCCGGGACGGCCGGCCACAGCCGTGGTTCGGGGGCACTCAGGCCCGGGTCACAGGCCCAGCAGGCGCTCCGTGGCTTCGCGGTAGCGGCGCAGGGCCAGCCTCAGGTTCTCGGTGTCCGCCGCGTCCTCCCAGGACGCCCGAAGGGCCTGGCGGCGGGCGGCGAGGGCCTGGGGTACCAGTTCGGTGATCTCCTCGTAGACGGCGTCGGCCTCGCGCAGCGATTCCTTCGGCCGGTCCACGAAGCCGTTGACCGCGCCCTCCAGCCGCTGCGCGAGCTTGTCGCGGGCGTCGGAGCGCAGCAGCGCTCCGTTGCCGTGCCGCTCGTGGTCCGCGGGGTCGGGTGCCGAGGGGGTGCCGCGCCCCAAGGCATCGGGATCCGCGGCGAGTTGGCCGGTCTCGGGGGCCACCATGCCCTCCCCCGCGGCCCGTTCGACCTCGGGGCCGGGGCCGGAGACCGTACGGGAGCCGGGGTCGGCGGGGCCGTGCGGCGTCGCGGGGCCGCCCGGGCGCCGCTTGTCGTAGCCGCTCATCGTGCGCCTCCTTGTGCCGTGCCGGGGGTGTTCGCCGACCGGGCCGCGTGGCCGGGCCGGTGCCCGCCGCGCCCGCCGCCCGGCAGGTGCAGCCGCTTGCCCAGGCGTCCGGTGCCCCCTGATGTGCCGTGCCGGCTGCCGCGGCGGCGGTAGCGGCCGGTGCTCTGTTCCGGCGCCGTCCTGAGCAGTTCCTCGAACAGCGCGCGGGCGTGGACCAGGGTTTCGCGCAGGTGCTCGGTCCCGGCGTTCGCTCCGGTACGGGCACCGGTCTGCGCAGCGGCGCTCGCATCGGCCGCGCCCCGGTCCTCATGGGCGTGCGCGGCCACCTCGTGGGCCTCCCGGTAGCCGTGGACGGTGTGCGCGTGGTGGATGGACAGCGCGTCGACCTGCTCGCGGTACCCGTCGGCCGGGTAGCCGCGCTCACGGGCGAGCGCCGAGATCAGCGCGTCCGCCTGGACGACGGCGCGCAGCGGCTCGTCCACGAAGCGCTCCTGGACGGCGTCCCACCGGCTGCTGTACGCGCGGCGCGCGTCGGAGGCCAGCGGCAGCGGGTGGAAGTCGCCGTGCCGGCGCAGCCGCCCGTCCAGCTCCCGCTCCGCCGCCTTGGTGTCGCCGTCGTGCACATCGACGGTGCGGTCGTACTCCGGCCCGAAGCGCCGCCGCAGTCCCCTGCGGTCGCTGCGGGTCTTCGTCATCACGAAGAAGATGATCGCGGCGAGCAGTACCGCCGCGACGGCCAGCAGAATGATCGTGCCAACAGACATGGCGGACGGGTAGCCCTGCCCCTCCGTCCCAAACCCGGGCCACCGGGCCGCTGTTCGCACCGTGTCGGCACAATGTCCCCATGAAGAACTCCGCCACCACCCGCCTCCCCTGGGTCATCTCGCCCGCGTCCCCCGACTCGCCGGACGCCAGGGCACTGCTGCGCGAGTACTACACCGAGGTGGCGGACCGCTACTACGAGCTGCACGAGGGGCGCCGCTCCACCGCGCAGGAGATCGACCAGGGCCTGGCGGAGTACCCGGCCGGTCAACTCGCCCCTCCCGGCGGCGCGTTGCTGGTGGCCCGGCACGGCGACGAGCCCGCGGGCTGCGCGGGCCTGCGGCTCCTCGACGGCGGGGTGACCGCGGAGGTCAAGCAGGTCTTCGTCCGGCCGCACAAGCGCGGACTGGGCGGCGCGGGCGAGCTGATGACCGCCCTGGAGACGCTCGCCGCCGACCTGGGCGCGCGGCGCATGCGGCTGGACACCCGCCGGGACCTGACGGAGGCCGTCGCGCTGTACCGGGCGCACGGCTTCCGGGAGATCCCGCCGTACCACTTCGGCGACCCCTACGCGGAGATCTTCTTCGAAAAGCGGCTCTGACGACCGAGCGGCCGCGAAGACCGAGCAGCCCCGAAGGCCGCCGCCTCACGCCCCCGGAGGCCTCCGCCGCGCGTCCCCGTCCCGCGGCTGCTCGGCGTCCGAGCCGCCCATCTCCGCCGTCAGCTGCTCGACCAGTTCGGCCAGATCGGTGGGCCGGTCCTTGGTCCACCAGTCGCCGAGCAGTTCGGCCAGCGCCTCCTGGCGGGCGGCGGAGAGCTGGGCCGCCGTCTCCCGCCCGCGCTCGGTCAGGACCAGCGGCAGCCCTTCGCGTACGGCCAGTCCGCGCTCCTCGATCTGCCGGGCGGCCTCGGAGATCACCGTGAAGGGCACGGTGCTGCGCTCGGCGAGCACCGCGGGCTCCACCGACCCGTAGCGGTTGATGCGCAGCAGCATCCAGCTCGCGGCGGGTTTGAGGTCCAGGCCCGCCCGCTCGGTGATCCGTTCGTAGATCTTCTTGCGGCCTTCCAGGCTGCCGAGCTTGCTCAGGGCGCGGGCGCACTCGTCGTAGGAGGAGCGCTGCACGGGGTTGGAGGAGAGGACTTCGGTGGTGTCCGGCGCGGTGACGCTGCCGCGCAGCGGTTCCTCGCGCAGGAACCAGGCCAGTACGAAGGCGATGAGCACGACGGGGACCGCGTAGAGGAAGACGTCCGTGATGGACAGGGAGTACGCGTCCAGGACGCCCTTCGCCTCCGACGGCGGCAGCTGGGCCACCGCGCGCGGGTCCTCGGCGAGCTTGGACGCGTCGACGCCGGGCGGCAGTTGCTGCCCGGCGAGCGCGTCGGCGATCCGCGGGCCGAGCTTGTTGGCGAAGATCGTGCCGAAGATGGAGACGCCGAAGGAGGCGCCGATGGAGCGGAAGAAGGTGGCCCCCGAGGTGGCCACGCCCAGGTCCTGGTAGGCGACGGCGTTCTGCACGATCAGCACCAGGACCTGCATCACCAGGCCGAGCCCGAAGCCGAAGACGAAGAAGTACAGGCTCATCAGCCAGACGCCGGTGGCGGGTGCGAGCTGGTGCAGGAGCAGCAGCCCCAGGGCCGTGACGGCGGTGCCGGCGATCGGGAAGACCTTGTAGCGGCCCGTACGGCTGACGATCTGCCCCGAGGCGGTGGAGGAGATCAGCATGCCCAGCACCATCGGCAGCATGTGCACACCGGACATGGTGGGGGAGACGCCCTGTACGACCTGGAGGAAGGTCGGCAGGTAGGTCATCGAGCCGAACATCGCGAAGCCGATGACGAAGCCGATCACGGACGTCAGCGCGAAGGTGCGGAGCGTGAACAGCCGCAGCGGCAGGACGGGTTCGGCGGCGCGCCGCTCCACGAAGACGAAGGCCACCAGCAGGACGGCCCCCAGCACGCCGAGGCCGATGATCTGCCAGGAGCCCCACGGGTAACTGACGCCGCCCAGCGAGGTCATCAGGACCAGGGAGGCGGCGACCGCGGCGATCAGGAACGTACCCAGGTAGTCGATCTTGTGCGGGGTGCGGCTGGCGGGGATGTGCAGGACGGCCGCGATGACGATGAGTGCGATGGCGCCGATGGGGAGGTTGATGTAGAAGACCCAGCGCCAGCTGAGGTGGTCCACGAACAGGCCGCCCAGCAGCGGCCCCAGCACGCTCGTACCGCCGAAGACCGCGCCGAACAGGCCCTGGTAGCGGCCGCGGTCGCGGGGCGGCACGATGTCGCCGACGATCGCCATCGACAGCACCATCAACCCGCCGCCGCCCACGCCCTGGAGGGCGCGGAAAGCGATCAACTCCGGCATGTTCCGGGCGAGTCCGCACAGCGCCGAGCCGATCAGGAAGATGACGATCGCGGCCTGGAAGAGCTTCTTGCGGCCGTACTGGTCACCGAGCTTGCCCCACAGCGGGGTCGCGGCGGTGGAGGCGAGCAGGTAGGCGGTGACGACCCAGGACAGGTGGTCCAGGCCGCCCAGGTCGCTGACGATGGTGGGCAGCGCGGTGGCGACGATGGTCTGGTCGAGCGCCGCGATGAGCATGCCGAGCAGCAGCGCGCCGATCGCGACGAGGACGGTCCGCTTGGACTGCCCCTCGCCGGGGACGGCGGGAGCGTGGGTGTCCTGCGCCATGAGCGTCTCCTCCATTCGAGACTGCAGTACCCATCCTGGTGGGTTTGCTGCGGTACGGCCCGCTGAGTGCGGCGTACGGATACGGCCTGACGACAGCGCTGTTCGAGCCCGCGCCCTGTGCAGGGGGCGGCGGCGACTGCATAATCACTGCCGATCCGACGGCTCCATGGGGCGCACCGATCCGGCGGCTCCATAGGGCACAGGGGGCCTCGGCCCCCGGGCTCCGGGGAGGGGACCACTGGTGACGGCACGAGCCTGCGCGCACTGTTTCGCGCCCGCACGCCCCGACGGCAGACCGAGCTGCGGCTGCGAGGCGGCCGCGGCCGAGGACTTCGACCCGCTGCGGATACGGCCGTACGTATCGCTGCCGGACGCGGAGGAGCCGGAGGACGCGCAGGAGCCGCAGCGGACGCTGCCGGACGCGGGCGGCGTCCCGCCACCGTTCCCCTCGCCTTTCGCCGCCCCTCCCAGGAGCCGGGACCGCGCCGAGCACGAGGCCGCCGAGCCGCTCCCCGGCGCCCCGTACGGGAGCGGCGGCGCGGCGGGCCCGCCCCCGCGCCCCTCCCGTCCCCGCAAACGCACCCTGCTGGCCGTCTCGGCCGCCGCCGTGGCCGCGCTGGCCGGCGCCGCCGTCCTCCTGGCCGGCGGCCCGCCCGCCGATTCCGGCGACGCCCGCGGCCTGCCCGAGGACCGCACGCGATTACCCGGCCCCTCCCGCACCACCGCAACCCCCCGCGCCGAAACCGGCCACTCCCCCGCCGTCTCCCCGGCCGCCCCCGTCCCCCCGCGCGCCTCCCGCTCCCGCGCGGCCAGCGCTGCGCCCCGTACCGCACCGGCCCCCGTGCCCCCCGCGCCGTCGACGGCCCCCTCCACGGCCCGGGCCTCCGGCAGCGTCACCGACTCCCCCGGCAGCCGTTCCCCCAGCCCGCCGCCCAGCGGCCCGCTCGTCCTGCGCGAAGGGGCCGGCGGCCCCGAGGTGGTGGAGTTGCAGCTGCGGCTGCGGCAGGTGGGGCTGTACGCCGCTCCGGCGGACGGGCGCTACGACGGGGACGTACGCGATGCCGTGGCCGCCTACCAGCGCGCCTATGGCGTGCAGGGCGATGCCCAGGGCGTCTACGGCCTGCCGACCCGGCGTTCCCTGGAGGCGCGGACGACCGAGCCGTGAGGCCGTCTCCCGTACGGGCCCGATCGACGGAAGCGCCCTCGTGACGCCTGCCTCCCGATGCCGGGCGCGCCCGCCCGCCGGCCCGGATCGCACCTAAAACAGGGGGCCGCTTGGCGCTGGCCCCCCTCGCTTTGTATGTTGGATGAACAAAGTGGTTCCGCCCGCACTCCCTGACCGGTGGGCGGGACCGCTTGACTCTTTCCTGCACCAAGCGCTCAGGAGCCCGCCGATGACGGCCACCACCACGCTCACCGCCCGCGCCCTGCTGCTCGACATGGACAGCACCATCGTGAACTCCGAGGCGGTCGTGGAGCGCTGCTGGCTGCAGTGGGCCGCCGAGCAGGGCCTGGACGCGGACGAGGTGCTCAAGGTCGTGCACGGGCGCCAGGGCTGGGCCACCATGGCCGCCCTGCTGCCGGAGCGCCCCATGGAGCTCAACATGGCGGACAACGCGCGGATGCTGCAGCAGGAGACCGCCGACGTCGAGGGCGTCGTGCCGGTCCCCGGCGCCCCCGCCTTCATGGCCGCGCTCACCGGCCTCCCGCACGCCCTGGTGACCTCCGCCGACGTCGCGCTCTCCGACGCCCGCATGGGCGCCGCCGGGCTGCCGATGCCGCGGGTGCGCATCACCGCGGAGTCCGTGAGCGCCAGCAAGCCCGACCCGGAGGGATTCCTCAAGGGCGCCGCCGAGCTGGGCTTCGCGCCCGAGGACTGCGTGGTCTTCGAGGACTCCGAGGCGGGCATCAGGGCGGGGCAGGCGGCAGGTATGCGGGTGGTCGGCGTCGGCGAGCGGGCCGCGGCCTTCGCGCCCACCTCCGCCGTACGGGACCTGACCCAGGTCCGCGTGGAGGCGCTGCCCGACGGCGCCATCGCCCTGCACATCAGCGCCTGAGATCCTCTCCGCAGCCGCTTGACCTCAAGGGCACTTGACGTCGCAAGATCGTCTCCGGCGGGCGTACGGCCCACCGGACACCGGCCCTGCGAGCCCCTTGGAGTCACCGTGATCAGCCTCGGCGTCACCCTGCCCGTCAACGACCCGGCCCGGCCGGACGCGGTGCGCCTGGACCGCGCCCAGGTGTGGCGGGGGCTGCTGCGCAAGGCGGAGAACGCGGTGCCGTTCGTGCCCGGCATGCAGTCCTGCACCGTGCTGGAGCGCACCTCGGACGGGCTGGTGCGCGAGGTCGTCGTCAAGGGCGAGACGCTGCGCGAGGACGTCGTCTTCGTCCCGCAGGAGCGGGTCAGCTTCACCCGCCGCGACGACCGCGCCTCCTGGGTCATCCACAACGTGATCGGCCAGGACGCCGACGGAGCGCTCACCCTGACCTTCGCCACCGAGATGACGGCGGGCCCGGCCGTGGAGGCCGCCCGCAACGACGGCGGCGCGACGCTCCGGGCGATGCGCGAGAGCGTACGGCGGACGGTGGCCACCACCTTGGACGTCATCCGCCGCACGCTCTGAGACGGGCACGGCGGGCCCCTCAGCCCGCGATCGCCTCGTACAGGCTCAGCCCCGCGAGCGCGATCATCACGCAGGCGGCGATCTTGGTGATCAGCTTGAGGGGCACGTACTTCATCAGCGTCCGGCCGCCGACGATGCCCAGGCCCGCCACCGCCCACAGCGCCAGTACGGCGCCGACGCCGACGGAGACGGGGTCCTCGTAACGGGCCGCGAGGTTGGCGGTCATGATCTGGGTCAGATCGCCGAACTCGGCGACCAGGATCATCATGAAGCCCGCCCCGGAGACCTTCCAGAAGCTCTGGTCGGCGGGCTTCTTGACCTCTTCCTCGCCCTCGTCCTTCTTGAAGAGCAAGATGGCCGCGCCCGCCAGGAACAGCACGCCCACCACCGCCTGGACCAGGCGGTGCGGCAGCAGGGTCAGCACGCTGCCCGCGGCGATGGCCAGGGCCACATGCACGGCGAAGGCGGCGGCGACACCGGCGAAGACGTAGGAGGCGCGGTAGCGGGTGCCGAGCATGAGTCCGGCGAGCGCCGTCTTGTCGGGGAGTTCGGCGAGGAAGACGACGCCGAAGACGACGGCGGCGACGGTGATGCTGAACACGGGGCTGGATACCTCGATCGGTCGGGCCGCACCAAAGGGGCCCGGGGAAAAGGGGTCGCTTCGGCACGGCAGCGTCAAACACTGCGGCCGAAGGTCTCGCTGGCCTCGTACGGGACGTACGGGGCTCCGGGCGCCGGCTGGGAGATCCCAGGAGTTGTGAGAACCCCGGAGAAATCCGAGCAGTATGTCGACGGTCCGGCTAGGAGCTACTCCCCTTCGCTTCGGCCAAGGGTACGCGGTGGATCCGGCCGCGCGCCACCAGCTCCAGCACCACCGCGACCGCCACCACCTGCACCGCCAGCAGCGCGACCAGCACGAACAGCTGCACCGCACCGGCCTGTACGGGCGAGGCGCCGCCCAGCAGCATGCCGACGAAGGCCCCGGGCAGCGTGACCAATCCCACGGTCCTGGTCTGGTCCAGCCCCGGAAGCAGCGCGTCCGAGGCGACGGGCCGGGCGATCTCCAGCCGGGCGTCGCGGTCCAGCAGCCCCAGCGCCAGGCCCGCCTCCACCTCCCCGCGCCGGGTCTCCAGCTCGTCCAGCGCCCGGCGCCCGCTCAGCACGGTGGCGGTCAGCGCACCGCCGATGAGGATGCCGGTGACGGGGATCAGCGCGATCCCGCGCAGCGGCACCAGCCCGGTCAGCAGCAGGGCGGCCACCACCGGCAGCACGCCCGCGCCGATCGGCGCGGCCGCCCACCACCAGGTGCGGTTGCGGGTGATGCGGCGGCCCGCGGTGCGTACGGCCACCGCGAACATCAGGGCCAGAAAGCACAGCAGCCAGGGGACGGTGCGTACGACCCAGCCGATGAGGTAGGAGACGGCGGCCAGTTGGAGCGTCGCGCGGACTCCGGCGACGGCGATGGAGCGGGCGTGGCCCAGCCGCGCGAGGGCGGCGACGGCGACGGCGAGGACCAGCAGGACGGCGAGGACGACCCCGAGGGTGGCGTTGACCGGCAGCAGCACGCGCTCACCTTATGGGGGCGTACCACCCCGTACGCCCCAACTGGCCCGCCGCGGGCCGGGCATGGCACCGCGTCGGACGTCACAAACCCTTGAACTGACGTGGGCATGTCGTCACTCTGTTACCTGGCGCCCACCTGGTGGAAACCCCACGTCGCCACCATGGGCGCTCCGTGACCGCCAACTCCCCCCACACCACTGGAGTTTCGATGCCCAAGATCTACGCGCGTCGCGTGTCCGTCGCCGCCGGCTCCGCCGCCGCGCTGCTGTGCACGCTGACCCTCAGCGCGCAGAGCGCCCAGGCCGCCCCGCCCACCCCTCCGGACGCCGCCACGGCCCGGACCTACCTCGCCCAGATCAAGGAGCAGGCCGAAGGGCCGCAGGACGGCTACAGCCGCGAGAAGTTCCCGCACTGGAGCGACCAGGGGAGCAACTGCAACACCCGCGAGGTCGTGCTCAAGCGGGACGGCAAGGACGTCCAGCAGGACGGCAAGTGCGCCGCGGTGAGCGGGACCTGGGTCTCCGCCTACGACGACGCGACCTGGACGCAGGCCTCCGACCTGGACATCGACCATGTCGTACCGCTCTCGGAGTCCTGGAAGTCGGGCGCCGCGCAGTGGACCACCGAGCGCCGCAAACAATTCGCCAACGACCTCACCCACTCCCAGCTGATCGCGGTCACCGACAACGTCAATCAGGAGAAGGGCGACAAGGACCCCGCCGAGTGGCTGCCGCCGAAGGCCGGCTACCACTGCGAGTACGCCCGGATGTGGGTGTGGGTCAAGCACGAGTACCAGCTCAGCGCCGACTCCGCCGAGAAGGCCGCGCTGAAGAAGATCCTCGACGGCTGCTGAGCACCGGTCCCTCCCGGGCCTTTCTGACATACCCCGAGGACTTCTCGGGGCAACTGAACCGCCGGGCCGCGCCGTCTTCTCTAACGTGAGGCGCAACCGCCCGTCAGGAGGCCCCATGACCCGCTCCCGGTACGTCTTCGACAACGCGCACTCCTCCAACGAGCTGCGCCTGAACGCCCTCCAGTCCGCGTACGACCCCGCCACCCGGCGCGGCCTGGAGGGCACCGGCCTCGCACCGGGCTGGCACTGTCTGGAAATCGGCGGTGGCGGCGGCTCGGTGGGCAGCTGGCTCGCCGAGCGCGTCGGGCCCTCCGGCAGCGTCCTGGTCACCGACATCGACCCGCGCTGGATGGCCAAGGCCGCCGAGGACCCAGCCCGCCCGCCCCAACTGCGCGTCGTCCAGCACGACATCGTCGCCGACCCGCTGCCCGAGGCGGCCTTCGACCTCATCCACGCCCGGCTGGTGCTGCACCATCTCCCGCAGCGCCTGGAGGTCCTTGAGCGGCTGGTGCCCGCCCTCAGAACCCAGGGCTGGCTCGTCCTGGAGGAGTTCGACGCCGCGTGGGTGGAGGTGCTGGCCGCGCCCGACCCGGAGTCGGTCGTACTGTTCAACACCGTGCACGGGCGGATGCTGGCCGAGATAGGCGCGCACGGCGCCGACTTCCGCTGGGGGCTGCGCACGTACGACGCGCTGGGCCGGGCGGGCCTGGGCGAGCTGCGGTGCACCACCTTCGCCGAGGTGTGGCGCGGCGGCACGGCCGAGGTGGACGTCATCCGGGCCAACGCCGCGCAGCTGCACGACGCGCTGCTGGCCGCGGGCACCGCCCCCGAGGAGCTGTCCGCCTTCTCCGCCCTGCTCGACGACCCGCGCTTCGCCGTCAACTCCTATCCTCTGATCACGACTTGCGGGCGCCGGCCCGCATGATCCCGGTGGGACCGCTTCAGGGGAGGGCCGTCGATGGCTGGGCTGCGCTTGGGGCCGCTGCTGCGCTACGTGGACGAGGACAGCGCGACGGTGTGGGTGGAGACGGACCGGCCGTGCGAGGTGCACGTCCGGTGCGAGAGCGGGGCGGGCGGCGCCGAGCGCACCTGGCAGGTGGCCGGGCACCACTACGCCCTGGTGCCGGTCGTGGGCCTGACGCCGGGCAGCGAGACGCCGTACCGGGTGCTGCTGGACGGCCAGGAGGTCTGGCCGCTGCCCGAGAGCCCGTATCCCGTCAGCACGATCCGTACGCTGCCGCCCGCCAAGACGGCCGGGGAGCGGCCCGAGGAGGCTCCGGAGCTGCGGATAGCCTTCGGCTCCTGCCGCTGGGCCGCGCCCCCCTCCGCCGACGGCGGGGGCCACGGCCACGACCCGGTGGGCCCGGACGCCCTGGACACCCTCGCGCACGAACTGGGCAGCGACCCCGAGCGCGAACGCCCCCACGTCCTGCTCCTGCTCGGCGACCAGGTCTACGCCGACCAGACCTCCCAGCGCATCGCCGAGCTGCTCTCCTTGCGGCGCGACACCGCGCAGGCCCCCTGGACGCAGGTGGCCGACTACGAGGAGTACACCCACCTCTATGACGAGTCCTGGCTCGACCCCGACGTGCGCTGGCTGCTGTCCACGGTCCCCAGCTGCATGATCTTCGACGACCACGACGTCATCGACGACTGGAACACCTCCGCCGCCTGGCAGACCCGCATGCGCGCGACCCCCTGGTGGCGCGAGCGGGTGCTGGGCGGCCTGATGTCGTACTGGGTCCATCAGCACCTGGGCAATCTCTCCCCCGCGGCCCTCGCCGCCGACGAGCTCTACCAGCGGGTGCGGGCGCTGCCCGACGGGACGGACCTGGTACGGGAGTTCGCGGCCGTCGCGGACGCCGACCCGGCGTGTGCGCGCTGGAGCTTTCGCCGCGACTTCGGCCGGGTGCGCCTGGTCATGATCGACACCCGGGCCACCCGCGTCCTGGACGAGGGGCAGCGGGCGATGCTGGACCCGGCCGAGGCCAAGTGGGTGCGCCAGGAACTGCTGGCAGACCCGGGCAGCTACGACCACCTGCTGATCGGCAGTTCGCTGCCGTGGCTGCTGCCCCACCTGGTGCACGACGCGGAGGCCTGGAACGCCGCGCTGTGCGGCGGGCGGCGCGGCGCGCGCTGGGCCCGGCACAGCGAGAACCTGCGCCAGCGCGCCGACCTGGAGCACTGGGCGGCCTTCCCGGAGTCCTTCGCCGCGCTCACCGAGCTGATCGCCGAGGCCGGTTCGGGGGACGCGCTGCACCCCGCGCCCGCGACGGTGTGCGTGCTCTCGGGGGATGTGCACCACGCCTATGTCGCCGAGCCGCAGTGGCCCGAGGGCACCGGACCCGACAGCCGGGTGATGCAGCTGACCTGCTCCCCGGTCCACAACAGCATCCCGGCCTCGATGCGGGTCGGCTTCCGCTTCGGCTGGAGCCGGGCGGGCCGGTGGCTGGGCAGGGTGCTGGCCCGGCACGGGCGGGTGACGCCGCCGCCGGTGAGCTGGCGCCGTACGGGCGGGCCGTGGTTCGGCAATCAGCTGATGACGCTGACGCTGCGGGGGCGGGCGTGGCAGATCCGGCTGGACCAGGCTCGGCACGAGAAGCCGGGGCCAGGAGCGGGGCCGCGCACGTCGCCGGAAAGAGCACGGCTTGCCAGGGCTTGGGAGCAAGCCTTCCTCGGCTTCGAGGACGCCCCGGACGACGGACGCTGACCTTCCGGACTGCGCCCGCGGGCGGGCGCATAGGACGATCTCCGCTGGTCACAGCGGGGTCATAGCGAAGTCATAGCGGGCCCATACATCCACTTGTTGAACTTGCAAGCATAATTAGGGATCCCTAACCTGGTGGCCTCATCGGTTCCCGTCCCCGAAACCGAGACCGAAGGAGTCCCCCTTCATGTCCGCACCTGCAACCGCTCCGGCCACCGCGTTCGCCGACAGAACCAAGCCGCACGCGCTGGCCCTGTTCCGCATCGTCACCGGCCTGCTCTTCGCCTGCCACGGCGCCTCGTCGCTCTTCGGCATCCTCGGCGGCGCCATGGGCAACGGCAGCACCGTCCCGGCGGGCGCCTGGCCCGGCTGGTACGCCGCCGTGATCCAGCTCGTCGGCGGCCTTCTGGTCATGCTCGGCCTGGGCACCCGTACCGCAGCCCTGATCTGCTCGGGCTCGATGGCCTACGCCTACTTCTCCGCCCACCAGGGCGAGGCCCTGTGGCCGATCCAGAACGGCGGCGAGGCCTCCGCGATGTTCTGCTGGGCCTTCTTCCTGATCGTCTTCACCGGCCCGGGTTCCTGGTCGCTGGACCGCCTCTTCTTCGGCGCGCGCCACGCCGCGGCGAAGACCGCCCCGGCCGGCACCTCGCAGAAGCCCAGCACCGCCTGACCGCGTGAGCGCGTGAGCGCCGGGTCCCGCGGCCGGTCGGCCGGCCGCTCCGGGCCCGGCGCTCAGTGCTGTACGCCGAAGATCGCGTCGACGGCCCTGTCGGCAGGTTCGCCGGCGGTCCAGCCGGCGGTTCAGCCGGTGGTCCAGTCGGCGGTCCAGCCGGTGGTTCAGTCGGCGATCTCGCCCGCAGACTTGTCGAGGGGCTTGTCGAAGGGCACGGTGAAGCACCCCAGCCGCGCCCCCGCGCCGCCCGCCTCGCCGTGCCCCGTCGACGTCCTGCGCTCGTGGATCACCACGGACGCCGCGCCGCCCGGCCTGAAGCGCCAGTCGTGGCGGGCGACGGCATGGCCGGTCCCCTTGCCGTTGGTGGTGAAGTCCAGCCACACCTCGTTGCGCGGATTGGCGTACGCGGGGTCGGTCGAGGGCTGCCGCGGGTCCTTGCGGTCCTGATAGTGCGGGCCCGAGTCGTCGGGCCGCGAGCCGCACGGCTTGGTGTGCACATGCGCCCCGTACGTCCGCTTCGGCAGCAGGCCCCCCACCCGCAGCGCGATCAGCATGCCCTCGTCATCGGCGTACTCGCTCACCGCGATCCGCGACGCCGCCGGCACCCGCTTCATGTCGTACGTCACCGCGCGGGAGGGGATGAAGGCGGTGGGCGGCGCGAACCGCGCCTCCGTATGGAGCCAGTACGCCCCGCCGTGATGCGGCCCGCCGTCCGCGGCGGCCGGCCCCGCCCCGGAGGCCAGCACCAGCCCCGCCGCAACGGCTGCCATCCCCGCCGCCCTGCCCGCCCGCGCCTTCCGCGTCCGCCGCTCGCCCATCGCCCGCTCCTCCACTCGGTTCCGGCGCCGGGCCCGGCCCGGCGCGGCCGTAATCACTCATTGCACGCATTACGCCACACACCGTTCCCGCTCGCATGACGCGGACAACACAAGCCGCCCCAGCACCCGTCCACGGACAAGCCGGGCGTACGCTGTATGGCTGTAGAGCCGCCCCTGCCGCCCCCACGCGACGTCGCGGCGGGGACCGGACCGGGAGCAGTGCGTTGTTGGAAAGCCTGGGGTCATTGACCGACACCCCTTGGGTCTACGCGGTCATCGGGCTCTCCGTCCTCCTGGACGTGTTCGTCCCGATCCTGCCCAGCGGTGTCCTGGTCATCGCCGCGGCCACCACGGCGGCCGGCACCCGTACCGCCGCCGGCGCCGTGGGCGTGACCGCCTCCGTACCGGGCCGGGCGGACCTCCCCGAGATACTCGCCCTGGTGCTGTGCGCCGCCACCGCCTCCGTACTGGGCGACATGGTCGCCTACCGGCTGGCCTGGCGCGGCGGCGACCGCTTCGACCGCGCCATCGCCCGCTCCCGCCGCCTGAGCGCCGCGCAGGAACGACTCGGCACCGCGCTGACGCGGGGCGGCGGCGGCATCGTCGTCCTGGCCCGCTTCGCCCCCGCGGGGCGCTCGGTGGTCAGCCTCGGCGCGGGCGCCGCGCACCGTACGGTCCGCGAGTTCCTGCCCTGGTCGGCGCTGGCGGGCCTGGCCTGGGCCGCCTACAGCGTGAGCCTGGGCTACTTCGGCGGGCAGTGGCTCGGCGCCACCTGGGTGAGCACCGCCGTCTCGGTCTTCGCCCTGTTCGCCGCGGGCTCGGCGGCGGTCTTCCTGATGCGCAGGCCGCGGCGCACCGCCCACTGAAACGGCCGTCGCGGTCCGGGCCCCGTAAGGGGCACGAAACCCCGCCGATCCGCGGCTCCGCCGTGTGGGCACGACCACCCCTCCCTCCGGCCCGCGGCGCGACGACGGCGCCTCCCCCGGAGCGCTCAGTGCTCCTCCGTCTCCTCCGGTACGACGGCGATCGGGCAGAGCGCGTGCAGCAGTACGGCGTGTGCCACCGAGCCGAGACGGCGGCCGACCGGGAGCCTGCGCCGGTGCCGGGCGACCACGACCAGGTCGCTCTCCTTGGACGCCTCGACGAGCTGCCCCGCGGCGTCCGCCTCCCGCAGCTCGACCTCCACCGCCACCTCGGGGTACCGCTCGCGGTGCGGCGCCAGCACCTCCCGCAGCTGCTTGGTGAGCGCGTCCTCGTACTCCCGCTGCGTGTTCTCGTACACCGCCACGTACTCGAAGGCGGGCGGCACCAGCATCGGCCAGGAGTAACCGGAGACGACCTTCAGGCGCGCGCCGCGGCGGCTCGCCTCCTCGAAGGCGAAGCCGAGCGCGCCCGGCTCCTCCGAGGACGCGTCGACGCCGAGCGTCACCTGCCGCTCGGCGGGCCGCAGCGCCTCGCCGTCCGCGCCGCGCAGGGTGCCGGCGCGGTCCGGGCGCGGCACGACCACCACCGGGCAGGACGCGTGGGCCGCGCTGGCCATGCCATTGGAGCCGAGCAGCAGGCTGGCGAAGCCGCCGCGGCCGCGCGAGCCGAGGACCAGCAGCTGCGCCTCCTCGCCCAGCGAGGGCAGCAGGGTGTCGGTCAGACCGCTCAGGCTGCGGAACTCGATCTCCGCGGGCCCCGACGCCTCCACTCCGGCCACCCCGCCGAACCGTTCGCGCAGGTCGTCCAGCACCGGATCGCCGGTGCCGGACTCGGCGGCCGCGGCCCGCTCGGCGGTGGCGTAGGGCCAGACATGGACCACCTGGAGCGGCGCCGTCCGCAGACGGGCCGTCTCCATCGCCCAGCGCAACGCCCGTTCGCTGTCCGGGGATCCGTCCACCGCGACAATGACCGGCAGGGTGTCCATATACGCCTCCATACGACCAAGAGCGTGTGCTATGCCCATCTATCTCCACCCTGCTCCCTCGCCGGGCCCGAGGACAAGCGCTGACGTCCCGCACCGGAAGGGATCAAGCCACGCCGCGGGCGCCGTGCGGGTACGGAGTAGAGTCGAGGGCCGACCCCGCCACGCCCCGAGACGGGCCCCTTCGATGGAATGCGATGAATTCACCCCAGCCCGCCCAGGTTCCGCAGACCGTTGAATGGACCGAGTCCGACGAGGACCGGTCCGCGCGCTGGCGATCGGAGAACGGCGCGCTCCCCCCGCGTCGGGTGGCGGTGGCCGACGACCGCACGAAGGCGGACGCCGCCTACAAACTCGTCTGCGAGGGCACGGCGTTGCTCTGGCGCGGCGACTTCCACAACGCCCGCCAGCTGCTGTCCGCGCTGGCCCGCCGCATCGACCGCCGCCCGCGCAAGCCCGTACCGCTGTCCACCGACCCCGCCCAGGCCTTCCACCGCCACCGCGCCTCCCAGAACCAGCGCGCCCGCATCCTGGGCATGCTCCTGATCCCGCTGGAGGGGGACTACACCGTCCCGCTGCACCGCGCCCCCGACGTACGGGAGGCCTGTGCGCAGGCGTACGGACCGGCCGGGCCCGACGCGGGGCCCTCGGTCGTCCCGCTGCGCGAACTGCTGGGTCTGATCGGCGCGTACGAGTGGCGCAGGAAGGGCGTGGAGATCCCCGCGCTCGGCGGCGACCGCGTCCACCCGTACTACGGCGTCTTCTCGCCCGTGCGCGGCGAGTACGTGGACCTGGTCGCCCAAGCGCCGCTCCCCGGCGGCGAGTCGGCACCCGACGCAGCGCCTGCCCTGGCCTTCGACATCGGTACGGGCACGGGCGTGCTGGCCTGTGTGCTGGCCCGCCGGGGCGTGGGCCGCGTGGTGGCCACCGACCAGGACCCTCGCGCGCTGGCCTGCGCGCGGGAGAACGCCGGCCGGCTGGGGGTGGCCGAGCGGGTGGAGGTCGTCAAGGCGGATCTGTTCCCCGCCGGGCGCGCGCCGCTGGTGGTGTGCAATCCGCCCTGGGTGCCCGCCAAGCCCACCTCGCCCGTGGAGTACGCGGTCTACGACCCGGGCAGCCGGATGCTGCGCGGCTTCCTGGACGGCCTGGCCGACCACCTCGAACCGGGCGGCGAGGGCTGGCTGGTCCTCTCCGACCTCGCCGAGCACCTGGGGCTGCGCCCGCGCTCCGAACTTCTGGCCGCCTTCGAGTCGGCGGGCCTGACGGTGGTCGACCGGCACGACATCGCACCGCGCCACGCGCGCGCCCGCGACGCCGCCGACCCGCTGCACGCGGCCCGCGCCGCCGAGGTCACCTCGCTGTGGCGGCTGAGCGCGAAGGCGTGAGGCGGGACACCGTGAGGCAGAACGCCGCGAGGCAGGGCGCTGTGCGGCAGACCGCCGCGCGGCAGGGCGCCGTACGCCAGACCGCCGTGCGGCTGCACCCGGATCAGCTTCTCGCCCGCGCCCGTCGCCTGGCGGCCACCGCGCTCCCCAAAGAGCGCTGCCTGCTGGGCATCGCGGGGCCGCCGGGGGCCGGGAAGTCCACCCTCGCCGCCCATCTCGTCGAGCGGCTGGGCCCGGACCTGGCGGCGCTGGTGCCGATGGACGGCTTCCATCTGGCCGAGGCGGAGCTGCGCCGGCTGGGCCGCGCCGACCGCAAGGGCGCCCCCGACACCTTCGACGCCGCCGGGTACGCCGCCCTGCTGGCCCGGCTGCGCACCCCGGATCAGGACTGCGCCGTCTACGCCCCGGCCTTCGACCGCCGCCTGGAGGAGCCGGTCGCGGGCAGCATCCCCGTACCCCCGCAGGTCCCGCTCGTGATCACCGAGGGCAACTACCTCCTCCTGGAGGAGGGCGCCTGGCCGCGGGCCCGCGGCCTGCTCGACGAGGTCTGGTACGTGGAGCTGGACGGCGCGGAGCGGGTACGGCGGCTGATCGACCGTCACGAGCACTTCGGCAAGCCCCGTGACCTGGCCCGGCGCTTCGTCCACGCCTCGGACGAGGCCAACGCGCGCCTGGTGGAAGCGGGCCGGTCCCGCGCCGACCTCGTCGTGACCTTCGCACCCGACGAGGCACCGCCGCGCCAGGACGCGTAGACCGCATCCCCGCGTCAGGGCACGCAGATCACACGTCCTTGTCCCTCTGCGTCAGGGCTTGTAGACCACGCCCGGCTCCGGCTTGGCCGGGGACAGGAGCTGGCCGACGGTCACGATCGTGAAGCCGCGCTCCTTGAGCTCCTTGATGATCCCGGGCACGGCGGGCACCGTCCCGTCGTAGATGTCGTGCAGCAGGATGACGCCGTCGCGCTTGGTCTGCTCCAGCACCCGCTTCTTGATCAGCTCCGAGTCGGTGGTCTGGTAGTCCTTGGCGGTCACGCTCCACAGCACCTGCGCGAGCCCCAGATCCTTGCTGATCTGCGAGATCTCGTCGTTGGTACGGCCCTGCGGCGGGCGCATCAGCGCGGGCTTCTTGCCGGTGATCTTCTCGACGGCGTCCTGGGTGCTGGACAGCTCCTCGCGGATCTCGTCGGGCTTGAGATCGGTCAGGATGCCGTGCGACCAGGTGTGGTTGGCCAGTTCGTGCCCCTCGGCATCGATCCGGCGCACATCGGCGGGGCGCTTGACGACGTGGTTCTTGCCGAGCATGAAGAAGGTCGCGTGCACCTTCTCCTTCTTCAGGATGTCCAGCAGGCGGGGCGTGTGCTCGCTGGGGCCGGCGTCGAAGGTGAGGGCGACGCACTTGGCCTTGCTGCAGTCGACGGGCTTCTCCTCGGCCGCGCCCTTGCTCTTGGTGTCCGACACGGGGCGGGCCGCGCCCTGGTTCCCCTCCATCGCCTTCTCCCGGGCACTGCGCGGGGAGGTGGTGTCGTACGAGGCGCAACTGCTCAGCGTCAGAGCCAGGGAGGCAGCCGCCAGCAGCCCGGCAATCGGCTTAAATCGGCCCACTGACATGCTTTTAGGCATACTTCATCTCTCTTTGAACGATGGTAGGAGAAACGGCCCGTGAAGACGGGTGATCGCGCACTGACCGAGCAGCGACCGAGCAACGCCACGGCCTGCACAGAACGCCGCTCGCCATGAGGAACGGCACAGTGATCGCACTCGTGGCGCGATGCATGAACACGGGGAACTATACACCGCGAGTACACACACTGTGCATACGCGGGGCGCATACCTGGAGTGCATACAGGAATCGGCCATCCGGAGCCTGCGTACCGGGCGCCCTCAGGCCCCCCGGAGGACCCCTTCGCCCGGCCTGTGGCAGGCTCGGCTCGATTCGGCCCGGCTCGGCCCCGAAATCCGGAACCTCGCGTGCGAGCTCGCCGTTCCCCCCGTAGATCCGCGACACGAAGGACTGCACGGCGAATGACGCAAGCAAACGGCATATGGGCCCAGATCGCGCCCGAGGTCGACAACGGCCTCGCACCCGTCGAGAACGGCGAGCTGTTCTACGAGGTGGCCGGCCACGGACCCGCCGTGGTGCTGCTGCACGGCGGCATGCTCGACCAGCGCATGTGGGACGAGCAGTTCGCCTGGCTCGTACGCTCCGGGCTCCGCGCGATCCGCTACGACGCCCGCGGCCACGGCCTCTCCTCCACCGTGAACGGCGACTGGGCCCATCACGAGGACCTCATCGCCCTGCTCGCCCACCTCGGCGCGGACCGCGCCGTACTGGTCGGCCACTCCCACGGGGCCCGGGTCGCCCTCGATACGGCCCTCGCGTATCCCGGATCGGTCACGGCGCTGGCGCTCGCCTCACCGGGCGTGAGCGGGCGGCCCTTCTCCGACCCGTTCGTGCTGCACCACATCAAGGAGCAGATCGCCGCCGCCGAGGAGCCGGACGGCATCGACCGCTATGTGGAGCACTTCCTGCGCATGTGGGTCGACGGGCCGCACCGCGAGCCGTCCGCCGTACACCCCGAACTGCGCGAGCGGATGCGCGCGTCGGCCGAGTCGACCGTGATGGCCCACGCGGAGGGGATGGGGGCCGGCGCCATGCTGGAGGTCGGCGCCGCCGACCGGCTGGGCGAGATCCGGGTGCCGACCCTCGTCCTGGACGGCGACCTGGACAGCACCGACATCTCGGCCAACGCCCATGCGATCACCCTGGCCGTGCCGGGCGCCCACCGCGTACGCGTCCCGGGCGCGGCCCACATGGTCAACCTGGAGAACACCCCCCTCTTCGACCACCAACTGCACGCGTTCCTGTCGTCGCTGACGTACTGAGGGCAGACGGACTCACCGCCATAGTCAGACGACGGACTTTCGCACGACGGCAGTACGACAGCGATACGACGCCGACACGACAGCGAGGGGCCGCCCACCTCACCGGCGAGCGGCCCCTGCACTGCTCCTGCTCCTGCTCCTCCTCCTGCCCCTCCTGCTGCCCCTGTTCCTGCCCCTGCCGCTGCCCCTGCCGCTGCCCTGCTGGGCAGGCTCCCGTCAGGTGACGGACCCCGCGGCGGCGCCCGTCCTGCGGTCCGCGCCCCACCGCTCGAGCGCGGCCTGAAGATCCAGCGGCTGTACGCGGTCCTGCTCGTCCGCCTCCGGCCAGTCCTCGCGCGGCACCCGCCACATCACCTCGAACTCGTTGCCGTCCGGGTCCTTGGCGTACAGCGACTTGGACACCAGGTGGTCACTGGCGCCGACCAGCGCGCCGCGCCGGGTCAACTCGTCCGCGGTCTCGGCCAGTTCACCGAGCGTGCCCACCTCCCAGGCCAGGTGGTAGAGCCCCACCCGCCCGTGCTCGGGCCCCGGCGCCTGCTCCCCGACCGCGAACAGACCGAGATCGTGGTCGTTGAGCGTGTCCCGGGCCCTGAGGAATGCGGCCCGCCCCGGGATCTCGAAATCCACCGCGAAATCGAAGACATCCCGGTAGAACTCGACGGCCCGCGCCACATCACGGACGTAGAGCACCGCATGATTCAACCGCCGAACAGCCACAACGCTCCCCTTCCTTTCCCTTCCACTTCTCCACCCCCGAAGCCTTCACTCACTCATCCTGCTCACTCACACCGCTCACTCACACTGCTCACTTACGCAGCAGCAGAACCACGCCCGCCAGCACCAGCCCGAGCACCACCGCCGCGGCGCCGTACACGGGCCGGTGCACGCGAAGCCCCGGTACGAACCGGTCCAGGGCATACCGCCCGGGCCCGGCGAGCGCGATGGCGGCCGCTGCGGCGCCGATCAAGATCTCGTACTCCACACCCTCGGGCGCGAAGAAGCCCCCGCCCCACTTCACGGCCAGGGCGTTGACCATGGTCCCGACGACGGCCGCCCCGGCCAGCGGCGTCAGCAGCCCGAAGACGAGCCCGAGCCCGCCCAGCGTCTCACTCAGCCCGGCCACCGCGGCCATGGCCTTTCCGGACGGGTAACCACTCATCTCGAAGAACTTCCCGGTCCCGTCCAGCCCTCCCCCACCGAACCAGCCGAACAGCTTCTGCGCACCGTGCCCGACCATGATCACCCCCAACACGACCCGCAACAGCAGAAGCCCGGCGTCGTAACCGCGCGAGGACGAGGAGGTGCGCGAAGCACTGATGGGGGAGGTCATGAAAGCACTCCTGAGTGGGGGGACGAGGTACATCGACAACAAGTACTTGAAACTTCAAGTCTCACTCTCGACGATACACACTGCTTAAACCTTGAACAACAACCCCGACACCGTCCACCCCACCGCCCCCACGCCACGGGGATGTGGATTCTTTGTGGACTCCGAACACGACAAAGACCCCCAACCGAGATCGGTTGGGGGTCTTTCTGCTGGTGGGCACAGACGGATTTGAACCGCCGACATCTGCTTTGTAAGAGCAGCGCTCTACCGCTGAGCTATGCGCCCTGGACGAATCGACACACTACCTTGCCATGGGGGCTGATCTGCAAACCAGTACGTGGGTGGGGTCCGGTTCGGCGGGGGAAGTGCGAACGGACCGGACGCTGTGTTCGTTGTTCACGGATGGGAGAATGGCAACCGGGCCTGGGGCGATGCGATCGGGAGAGGGATGTGACGGCGACACACACGCAGCCGTACGAGCAGCGAGCACGCCGTCGCCCCCGGAGGCCGGTGGGTCTTGGCCGGCCGGTCCGGGATGTGCTGGCGCTGATGGTGCTCCCGCTGCCGCTGCTGGTGGCGGCGGTGCCGGGGGCGTTCACGGGCGGGGGCACCCGCCGCTGGTTCGGGCGCGGGGAGGGCCAGCGGGCCGATGCGCAGGCGGCCAAGGACGCCGCGGCGGCCGCGTTCTACGAGTTGGACTCCGCGCAGCGGGACCTGCGGATCTCGATAGAGACCATCACGGCGGTGGACGACTCCCCGGCCGCGCGGCGGTCCGCCGAGCACTACGCCGGGTTCGGGCGGCGCATCGACGAGGTGAGCCAGCGCTACATCAGCGCCGTGGACTCCCACGACCTGGACCGCGACGACCTGGAGGCCTCGGCCGCCTCCAGAGCCCGGGCGGATCTCACCCGCGCCAAGGAGGAGCTGGAGCAGGTCAAGAAGGATCTGGACCGCTTCGCGCAGGGGCTGGGGCCGCTGCTGTCGCAGGCCGAGACGCAGCTGGCGCGGCTGGCGCCGGCCGTGGAGCGGGCCCGGCAGGCGCTGCTGGCGGCGAGCAACGCGCTGGACGCCGTACGGGCCCGCGGGCTCAAGGCCGATGACCTGGCGGCCCGACTGGCCGCGCTGGGGCCGGAGTTGACCAAGCTCAACCAGGGTGCGGGGCAGCACGGCGTCCAGGACACGATCCGGCGCGCCGACGACGTACTGCGCAAGGCCGAGTCCGTACGCACCGAGGCGGAGCGGCTGCCCGAGCGGGCGGCGGAGATCGACAAGCGGCTGGTCTCACTGCGTACCCGGGCCCAGGCGATCACCACCCGGGCGAGCCAGGTGGACCCGGTGCTCAGCGAGCTGCGGCGGCGGTACAGCGCCGCCTGCTGGCAGGACCTCCAGCAGGTGCCCGACCGGGCCGCCGAATCGGTCAAGCAGGCGGAGGCCAAGCTGCGGGAGGCGCAGACGGCGCGCGACGAGCAGCGGTGGGCGGATGCGACGAGCCTGCTGGCGACGGTGCGTGCGCTGCTGAACACCACGGGCGAGGCGGTCTCGGCGGCCGGGGACCGGCTGCGGCGGCTGGACGAGGTCTCCTTCGACCGCAACAGGGAGGTCGAGCGCACCCGGTTCGCCATCCGTGACGCCCAGCGCCTGGCGATGGCCGGGCGCAGTACCCCCGACCCGCGCCACGCCCGCCCGCTGGACGACGCGGTGGCCCGGCTGGAGCGCGCGCTCGCGGACCTGGAGGGACACGGCAGGCATCCGGACTGGTGGCACTTCCTGACCGAGACGGAGGCGGTGCGCCAGACCGCGGCCCGGGTGGTGCAGGAGATCCGCGAGGAGCGGGGAGCGGGCGCGGGCTGAGGAGCGCGTCCCGGGCCGTCGACGGCGTGGCACGGCCGCCCCGCGCTCGCCCGCGGTCGGTGCCGTGCCCCTGCGATGGCGTGATGTCACCGGCGGGCGGATCCTGGAATTACGTACGGCCCAAGCGGCACACCTGCGCGAAGGAGGCCGGACATGGCTGCTGGCCACGCCCTGCACGGGCCCTCCCACGACAAGACCCTCCGCTTGCGAGCCCGGCACATCAAGCTCGACGAGCATCTGCCCGTCGACCACCGGCTCAGCCGGGTCTACCGGATCGGGGCCGGGCTGACGGGCCTGGTGCTCGTCGCCTTCGGCATCCTCGGCCTGATCGACAAGATCGGCTTCTTCGACACCCGCGGCGACACGGTCGCGGGCCTGAACACCAACGGCGCGCTGAGCGTGCTGTCGATCGTCGTCGGCGTGCTGCTCTTCGGCGGCATGGTGATCGGCGGGAACTTCGCCTCGACGCTCAACATCGTGCTGGGCACGGCCTTCCTGCTCAGCGGCTTCGTCAACCTCGCGCTGCTGGAGACCGGCCTGAACTTCCTGGCCTTCCGCATCCAGAACGTGCTGTTCAGCTTCCTGGTCGGCCTGATGCTGCTGGTCTTCGGAATGTACGGACGCGTCAGCGGCGGGCTGCCGCACGACAACCCGTACTGGCGCGCCCGGCACCCCGACGAAGCCGATCGCGAGGACCACAGGGCCGCCCGGCGTGCGCATGCGCGGTAACTGCTCATCGCTTGCGCAATAACTGCTAAATAACGACTACTTGTGCAAGTCTTCACCTGTCGGCGGGCAGCGACAAGCATGGCGCAGCCGGACGATCAGGGGAGCAGCACCATGCGGCAGTCGCGCAACACCGCCTCCTACGCCGGACGCGGCATCCACGGGGTCGCGGTCGAGTCCCTCGCCCGGCGGATCGTCGACGGCACGTACGGGGAGGGCGAGACCCTGGCCCTGCCGGAGCTGATGGCGGAGCTGGACATCAGCCAGACCGTGCTGCGCGAGGTCATCAAAGTGCTGACCACCAAGGGGCTGCTGGACGCGCGCCAGAAGCGCGGCACGTTCGTGCGTCCCCGGGAGGACTGGAATCTCCTGGACGGGGACGTCCTGCGCTGGAAGTGCGCGGCGGGCGCCTCCCCCGGCTTCTACGCCGATCTGCTGGAGCTGCGCCGCTCCGTCGAGCCGGCCGCTGCCGCGCTCGCCGCGCGGCGCCGTACCGAGGGCGATCTCGCCGCGCTGGATGCCGCGCTGGGAGCGATGAGCGCGGCGGGCGCCGGTTCCGCCGCGCTGCACGTACGGGCCGAGGCCGCCTTCCGTACGGCGCTGCTGGCCGCCTCGCACAACCCCTTCTACGCGCAGCTGCACCGCATCATCGCGCCGACCCTGGCCCGGTGGGACCACCAGGCGGGGCAGGAGGGCATCCAATCCGCCGACGGCGCGGGCGAGTTGAGGCGATCGCCCGCGGCGCATGTCGCGGTCGCCGAGGCGGTGCGGGCGCAGGAGGCGGACCGCGCGTATGCGGCCATGGTGACGCTGCTGGAAGGGGCGGGACCCGTATGAGGATCGGCCGTATCGAGACGTTTCTGGCGCCGCCGCGCTGGCTGTTCGTCCGTGTGGAGACCGACGAGGGCCTGGTCGGCTGGGGCGAACCGGTGGTCGAGGGGCGTGCCGAGCCGGTGCGCGCGGCCGTCGAGGTGCTGTCGGAGTACCTCCTCGGCCAGGACCCGTCGCGCATCGAGGACCACTGGCAGGTCATGACCAAGGGCGGTTTCTACCGTGGCGGGCCCGTCCTGTCCTCCGCCGTCGCGGGCCTGGACCAGGCGTTGTGGGACATCAAGGGCAAGCGGTACGGGGCTCCGGTGTACGAGCTGCTCGGCGGCCCCGTACGGGAGCGGGTGCGCGCGTACTCCTGGGTCGGCGGCGACGAGCCGGACGCGATCCGGGACGCGGTCACCGCCCAGGTCGAGGCGGGTTTCACGGCCGTCAAGATGAACGGCTGCGGCAGGATGACGCCGGTGGCCACCCGCGCGGAGGTGCGCGCGTGCCTGCGGCGGGCCGAGACCGCCCGCGAAGTCCTGGGCGAAGAACGGGACTTCGGGCTGGACTTCCACGGCCGGGTCTCCCCCGCCAACGCCCGGCGGCTGCTGCCGCTACTGGCCGACAGCGCGCCGATGTTCGTCGAGGAACCGGTCCTCGCCGATCACGTACACGCCCTGCCCGACCTGGTGAACGCCTCCGGCATCCCCATCGCCCTCGGCGAGCGCCTCTTCTCCCGGCACGAATTCCTGGCGCCGCTGCGGGCCGGGGTCGCGATCCTGCAGCCGGACATCTCGCACGCGGGCGGCATCTCCGAGCTGCGCCGGATCGCCGCGCTGGCCGAGACCTACGGCGCGCAGCTGGCACCGCACTGCCCGCTCGGCCCGCTCGCCCTGGCCGCCAGCCTCCAAGTCGCCTTCACCACGCCGAACTTCCTCATCCAGGAGCAGTCCCTCGGCATCCACTACCACCAGGGCGCCGAACTGCTCGACTACGTCACCGACCCGGAGCCCTTCCGCTTCGAGAACGGTTCACTGGTCCGGACCGACCGGCCGGGCCTGGGCGTCGACGTGGACGAGCGGGCGGTACGGGAGGCCGACAGGAAGGGGCACGCCTGGCGGAATCCCGTCTGGCGCCATGAGGACGGCTCCTTCGCGGAGTGGTGACGTGAGCTTGTTCCGCTTTGACGGAGGGTTCGGTGTGGTGACGAAGGTGCTGTGTGGTGACGAAGGTGCTGTGTGGTGGCGAAGTCGAGGTGTGGTGACCAAGGCGCGGCGTACTGGTCAAGGCGTGGTGCGGTGGTCAAGCTGCGGTGCGGCGACCAAGCCGCGGTGTGGTGACGAAGTAACCCAAAAGGTGCTGGGGCCACCCCTGGCGTCCCGGCGGCCTCGGGCGAACCGCTAGGAAGGACCATGGACTTCACCACCGCACCCCCCACGGCCCCCGCACGCCCGGTCCTGACCCTCGGCGAGAGCATGGTCGCGCTGCGCGGCAGCGGGCCGCTCAAGCTCGGCGGCACGATGCAGGTCTCCGTCGCGGGCGCCGAGAGCAATGTCGCCATCGGGCTGGCCCGCCTGGGGCACGCGGTGCGCTGGGCGGGGGCGGTCGGCGACGACGAGGCGGGGCAGCTGGTACTGCGTACGCTCCGGGCCGAGGGCGTGGACGTCTCCTGCGCCTCGCTCGATGCCGGAGCGCCGACGGGGCTGATCCTCTTCGAGCCGAGACTGCCGGAGGTGACGCGGGTGCACTACTACCGTGCGCGGTCCGCCGGTTCGCGACTGTCGGCGGACGCGGTCGAGCGCGCGTTCAGCGCCGCGCCTCCCGCGATGCTGCACCTCACCGGCATCACCCCGGCCCTCGGCCCCGACGCCCGCGCGGCCTGCCGTCGCGCGCTCCGTCTGGCCCGGGAGCACGCCACTCCGGTCAGCCTCGACGTCAACTTCCGCTCCCGCCTGTGGGACGCGCGGGAGGCCGCCGAGGAGCTGCGGGAGTGGATTCCGTACGTGCACACGTTGATCGCCTCCGACGACGAACTCCCCCTGTGCCTGCCGCAGGACGCGCGGCCCGGCCCGGCCGGTGGCGATGTGGCGGGGCAGGCGCAGGTGCTGCTGGACCTGGGGGTGGCCGAGGTCGTGGTGAAGCTCGGCGCGGACGGGGCCACGGCCCATACGGGCGGCGGCTCCCTGCACCGGCCCGCCCGCTGCGTACGGGCGGTGGACCCGGTGGGCGCGGGGGACGCGTTCGTGGCGGGCTATCTCTCCGCGCTGCTGGACGGCGCGGACACCGCGCAGCGCCTCGAACGGGCCGTCACCACGGGCGCGTTCGCGGTGGCCTCGCACGGCGACTGGGAGGGCGCGCCCACCCGCGCGGAACTGGGCCTGCTGGGCGCGGGGCCCGGCACGGTGGTGCGCTGAGCGGCGCGCCGGACGGTGGCTCCGGGGCGGGCGCGGCCGCCTCCGTGGTACGCGGGCGCCTGCGCCCGGCGGCCCGGCTGCGGCTAATCTGTGACCATGCCTCGATACGAGTACCGCTGCCGCTCCTGCGACACGACGTTTGAGATGCGCCGCCCGATGGCGCAGTCCGACGCGCCCGCCATGTGCCCGCAGGGGCATGTGGACTCCGTCAAGCTGCTGTCCACGGTCGCGGTGGGCGGCACCGCTTCGGCGCCCGCGCCGAGCGGTGGCGGCCAGGGTGGCGGCTGCTGCGGTGGCGGCTGCTGCGGCTGAGCCCGCCCGGCCCCGCGCCCGGTCACCGCGTGCGGGCCGTCCCGCCGAGGCCCGGGCTCGCAGGCCGTCCCACCGAAGTCAGGCCTCGCGGACCGCCCCGCCGAAGTCAGAGCTCGCGGGCCATCGCAGGAGTCGCCGCAGGCGAGCCGTCGCCGACGCCACCGCTCGTGAGCCGTCGCCGACGTCACCGCTTGCGGGCGATCGTGAGTCCGTCCGCCACGGTCAGCATCACCGCCTCGACGCGCTCATCGGCCCGCACATGGTCGTTGAACGCGCGGATCGCCGTGCCCGAGGCGGACGGCACCGGCGCGACCACCTGGCCGTGGAAGAAGACGTTGTCCGCCACGATCAGCCCGCCGGCCCGCATCCGCGGCACCAACTCCTCCCAGTAGGCGATGTAGTTGCCCTTGTCGGCGTCGAGGTAGGCCAGGTCGATGTGCGGCTCGGCCGGCATGGCGCGCAGGGTGTCCAGCGCGGGCGCGATCCGCAGGTCGATACGGGCGGCGACACCGGCCTTGGCCCACGCGTCGCGGCCGTACGCCGTCCACTCCTGCGAGATGTCACAGGCGATCAGCGTGCCGTCCGCGGGCAGCGCCTGGGCCATGCACAGCGCGGAGAAGCCGGTGAAGGTGCCGACCTCGACGACGTGCCGGGCGCCGACCAGGCGCACCAGGAAGGCGAGCAGCGGGCCCTGCTCCTGGGCCGACTGCATCTCGGCGGACTCGGGGAACCGCTGGTGGGTGAGGTCGACAAGGCTTCGCTGCACCGCGTCCAGCGGCGGGTTGTGCGCCAGGACGTAGTCGTACAGCTCGGGTGTGATCGGGGTGCTCTTGCTCTCGGTCACCGATTCTCCTCACGTTCCCAGAAAGCGCAGGACGGCCAGCACCCGCCGAGAGTAGCCGGAGGAACCGGTCAGCCCGAGCTTGTCGAAGATCGCGTTGGCGTGCTTCTCCACCGCGCTCTGCGAGATGTGCAGCCGGGCCGCGATCGCCGCGTTGGTGTGGCCCTGCGCCATTTCGGCGAGGACGTCCCGCTCGCGCGCGGTGAGCGTGCCCAGCGGGTCGCTGCGGCGGCTGCGGGCCAGCAACTGCCGTACGACTTCGGGGTCGAAGGCCGCCTGGCCCGAGCCGACCCGCTCCAGCGCGTCCAGGAACTCGTCCACCTGCACGACCCGGTCCTTGAGGAGATAGCCCACCCCCTCGCTGTCGTCGGTCAGCAGCTCGGTCGCATAGCGCCGCTCGACGTACTGGGACAGGACCAGTACGCCCGTGCCGGGCCAGCGCTCGCGGATCTCCATCGCGGCGCGCAGGCCCTCGTCGGTGTGCGTGGGCGGCATCCGGACGTCCACCACCACCGCGTCGGGCCGCCGGCCGGCCCGATCCGCGCGCTCCAGCTCCTGGATCAGACAGACGGCGTCGCCGACCGCGGCGGCCACCTCATGGCCCTCGTCGTCCAGGAGGCGCACCAGGCCCTCCCGCAACAGCGTCGAATCATCGGCCAGCATTACCCGCACGGCACCTCCGCGGTGATGGTGGTGGGCCCGCCGAGCGGGCTGTTCACAGTGAACCAGCCGTCGAGGGCGGCGACCCGGCGGGCCAGCCCGAACAGCCCGCTGCCGCGGGAGTCCGCGCCGCCCACTCCGTCGTCGGTTATCCGCAGGAACACCCCGGCCTCGCCGGGGGCGACACAGACGTCTATCGAGCTGGCGCCGGAGTGCTTGACGGCGTTGGTGACGGCTTCGGAGACCACGAAGTAGGCGACGGTGGCCACGGCGGTCTGCGGCTCGCGGGCCAGGGCGTACTCCAGGCGCACGGGGATGGCGGAGCGCTCGGCGACGGTCTCCAGCGCGGCCCGCAGACCCGCCTCGTCCAGCACCGTCGGATACACCCGCCAGGCCACCTCGCGCAGTTCGGTCAGCGCCTGGCGGCTCTCCTCGTGGGCCTGGCGCAGCAGTTGGTCCGTACGCTGCCCGTCCTGGCTGCGCAGGGCACGGCCGAGCAGCATGCCCAGCGCGACCAGCCGCTGCTGCACACCGTCGTGCAGATCGCGCTCGATGCGGCGGCGCTCGTCGTTGACGGCGGCGACGACACCGGCCCGGGAGGCGGCCAGCTCCTGGATACGGCGCTCCAGCTCCTCCTCGTGCCGCGGGCCGAGGTAGTGGCGCGCCAGCCTCGCGTCCAGGCCGGCGACCGCGAAGACGCCCTGGGCGGCGAGGAAGACGAGGAAGAGGATGGCGAAGCCGGTCAGGATGACATCGCCGGGGTGGCGCAGGTCGGTGAACGGCCAGACCGCCACCGCCCAGACCGCCGTCGCCAGCAGCGGGACGACCAGCATCAGCGCGCCCAGCACGCCCAACGGCCAGCGCAGCATGACATAGGGGATCGCGCGCTCGCGGTCGTACGCGCGCGAGACCTCGGCCTCGCCGAACCGCACCAGCCGCCCCCGCTCCACCTCCGCCAGCCGCCCCGCGACGGTCGCCAGCGGGCGCAGCACGGCCCGGCGCCCGCGCGGCCAGGCCAGGACCGGGAACAGGGCGAGCGAGCACAGCAGCGCGAAGGGGAACTCGACCGCTGCCGTGCAGGCACCGATCCCCAGGCTCATCGTCAGGCGCAGTCCGCGCCGCATCACCGTGCGCATGATCACGAAGCTAGCGGGGTTCGTGACGGCCGCGCATTGCGGAAAACCACACTCTTTCCTGCGGACTTCCGCAATGCGTGCGAAGTCGCGGATTTCCTACCGTTGAAGCATGAACGAGAGCACCGCACCGGGCTGGATCACCGGCCTCATGGACACCCTCGGCGCGCCGGGCGCGGGCCTGGCCATCGCCGCCGAGAACCTCTTCCCTCCGCTGCCGAGCGAGGTGATCCTGCCACTGGCCGGCTTCGCCGCGAGCCAGGGCAGCATGCAGCTGATCTCGGCGCTGGTCTGGACGACGCTCGGCTCGGTCCTCGGCGCACTCGCGCTGTACGGCGTCGGCGCGCTGCTCGGCCGCGAGCGCACGATCGCGATCGCGGCCAAGCTGCCCCTGGTCAAGCCCTCCGACATCGAGAAGACCGAGCGCTGGTTCCAGCGGCACGGCACCAAGGCCGTGTTCTTCGGCCGCATGATCCCCGTCTTCCGCAGCCTGATATCGATACCGGCCGGCATCGAGCGCATACCGCTGCCGGTCTTCCTCGCCCTGACCACGCTCGGAAGTCTCATCTGGAACACGGTCTTCGTCCTCGCCGGCTATGGGCTCGGCGAGAACTGGGAGGAAGTGACGGGATATGTGGACACCTACTCCAAGGTGGTGGCGGCCGTCGCGGGGCTGGCGGTGCTCGCCTTCCTCGCGCTGCGCCTCAGCCGGCGCGGCCAGGGGCAGCGGCGGCGGCCGTGAAGGCCCGCAGGATCTCCTCACCCGCGGCCGCCCCGCGCTCGGCGAGCGCGGTGACATGCGGGGCGTCCCAGCCGGAGTCCGCCAACTCCCCGTGTCCCGGCCGCCATCCGCGGTCGGCGGCCAGCAGCAGATCGGCATCCAGCAGGGAGTCCCCTGCCGCCAGGATCTCCTCGGCGCCGGTGCGGCGCGCGACCTCGGCGACCGCGGCACTCTTGGTGAGCGGCCGGGGCACGGCGTAGATCTTGCGCCCTTGCAGGGAGACGGTCCAGCCGCGGCCCTGCGCCCATTCGGCCAGGTCCTTGGCCCAGGTCTCGGGCAGCAGCGACCGCTCCACGACCAGGTAGGCGAACAGGTCCTCCGCGACCCGCTCCTTGAGCAGCCAGGCCGGGTCGGCGGTGCGCAGCAGGTGCGTACGGACCTCGTCGAGAGGGGCGCACTCCGCGGCCAGCCGGGCGGCGACCGTGCGCTGCCAGGCGGCGTCCGACTCCCCGCGTACGAGCAGATGGCCACCGTTGGCGCAGATGGCGAACTCGGGCTCGGGGCCCGGGAGATGGATGCGCCGGTACTGCTCGCGGGTGCGGGTGGTGGCCGGCATGAACACGCCGTTCCCGGCGAGGCGGGCCAGCAGTGCGGCGGCGGTCTCGGTCATGTAGGAGAGCGGCTGGTGCTCGTACATCTCCACGCACAGCAGGCGGGGCGCCTGGGCGTCGGGCATGGCCAGGCCCAGCGCGGCGGCCGAGTAGATCAGCGTACGGTCCAGGTCGCTGGCGATCAGAGCCTTCGCCGTCCGGGCGACGCCCTCGGCCCTCGACGCGTTCCCCGCGCCGTCGTTCACCGTCGTCACTGTCCCGCCACCGCCTTGCCGTCAGCGCCGGTCGCCCCTCGGGTGAAGCGCGGATGGATCAGTCCGACACAGGTGTACGGCAGGCCGTCGACCTCCTCGACGGGCACGCCCCGCTGTTCGGCCAGCAGGCGTACGTGGTCCAGATCGGCGCCCGCGCCCCGCTGGGCGAGGATCTTCCAGGGCACCCGGCGCAGCAGGACCCGCGTGGTCTCGCCGACCCCCGGCTTGACGAGGTTGACGTCATGAATGCCCTGGTCCGCGCTGATCCGCTCGACTGCCGCCCAGCCCTCCCAGGTGGGTGTCCGGTCGGTGGCCGTGAGCTCCTTGGCGTCGGCCACGGCCTGTTCGGCGACCTCGTCGAAGCGCGCGGCGACCGTGTCCAGGAAGGCCCGCGACACATCCGCGCCGGTCAGCTCGCGGTAGAACTTCGCGCCGTGGAAGTCGTGCGGCCCCACCAGGTCGTCGCGCAGCACGGTGCGCGAGATCAGCCCGGAGACGGTGGAGTTGAGGCAGGCGGAGGGGATGAGGAAGTCGTCGCGGGTGCCGTAGGTCTCCACACAGCGGCCCGGGTCGGCCAGCACGGCCAGGCGCGGGTCGAAGTCCGCCCCGGGGAAGTCGCGCAGCGCCTGGGCCAGTTCACGGGTGATGGCGCCCTTGCCCGTCCAGCCGTCGACGAAGACCACGTCCGCCGGGTCGTGGTTCGCGGCCAGCCAGCGCAGCGCGGTGGCGTCGACGCCCTTGCCACGCACGATCGAGACGGCGTAGTGCGGCAGGTCCAGGCCGTGGCGGCGGTGCGCCCAGCGGCGCATCAGGATGCCGACGGGGGTGCCCGCGCGGGCGAGGGAGACCAGGACGGGCCGCGGCGACCGCTCGGCGAGCACGATCTCGGTGACCGCTCCGACGGCCCGTGCGATCCGCACCGCGCAGGACTCCAGCGCGCCGCGGTACAGCGCCTGGTAGTCCTCGCTGGGCTGGTATTCGACGGGCAGCGACTCCGCGTAGTGTGCGCCGCCGCTCTGGATCGCCTCCTCGCGCTCCTCGGTGGGCGCTTCGAGCGTGACGGCGGATAGGTCCTGGAGCAGCCAGCCGACCTCGTCCGGGGCGTAGGAGGAGAAGTCGGGACCGCGCAGCGGCCGGGGAAGCGGGTGCGGCTGGGGCATGGATCAGGCCTGTCGTTCGGCGCGGGCGGGCGCGTAGGTGGGCACGGTCGCGAGCAGCAGCTGGTCGGTGTGGGCCGACAGGGCGCTCAACAGGCCGTCGGGGGCGTGCAGTTGGGGGGTGTCACCGCAGGAGTCGACCACGGCGACGACCGCGTCGAAGCGGCGCCGCGGGTCCCCTCCGGCCGCGACGTTGTAGGCGTAGCGCTCGCCGGGGCCGTCGGCGGGCCGGTCGTGCGCGGGGAAGGCCAGCCGGGTGCGTATCGCATAGCCGGGGTCGTCGACGGCGAGTACCGGCGAGCGGGTGGTGGTCGAGAAGCACACCTCGGCGTCCAGGGTGTCGTCCAGGGCGGCGGCGAGGCGCAGCGGCGCGTACATCAACTCCTCGTTGCCCAGGACGAGTACGCGCCTCGCGCCGGCCAGCGGTCCGGCGAGGCGGGCCGCCATGCCGGGCAGCGCCGCCTCGAGCCGTTCGCGGTGCGCGGGGGTGAATCCGTGCCGCGCGCCGTCCGGCAGCCCCTCGGGCCAGCCGAGCTCGACGCGTACGAGCGGGGCGCCCGGCCCCTCCCCCGGCTCCGGACCCGCGCCATCCTGCGCCGCGCCGTCCTGCGCCGCGACCAGCTCCTGTCCCCGCTCCAGCACGTCCTCGGGCAGCGTTACGCCGCCGGCCGCCAGCGCCACGAGGTCGACCCGCGCGCCCAGTTCGGCCGCGAACTTCTCCAGGTGCTCGCGGTCCGCCTCCGAGCGCATGTCGACCAGCGCGACCACGACGTATCGGCGGCGCGGGTAGCGGGCGTGCAGCGCCCGGATGGTGTTCAGGACCGTCCGCCCGGTGGAGAACTCGTCGTCCACGAGCACCAGCGGCCCCTCGCCCGCGAGCAGTTCGCGGTCCTCGGGCAGCAGCAGGTGCGAGGTGGCGTGGCTGTGCTCCTCCTCGAAGCCGCCCGCCTGCTCGACTCCGGCCACCGGCCGTCGTGTGGAGTGCAGACAGGGCGCCAGTGCCAGCCCGTCGGCCACGCTGTGCCCCAGGCCCGTCGCGGTCTCGGCGTAGCCCACCACGACGGCGCGCGCCGCTTCGGTGTCGCCCAGCAGCTCCCGTACCCGGCGCCCCAGGCCCAGGCCCGCTCCGTAGACCGCCTTTGGGCGCTGCGGCACATGCTTGCCGAGCACGTTCGACACGAGCAGATGGGCCCGTCTGGGGTTGCGCCGCAGCGCGAGCCCCAGCAGTCCGGGCAGTTCGTCCCCGCCGCTCAGCGAGACCCCGAGCCGCCGCGCGACCCACTCTCCCGTCCACACCACTGCGCTGTTCCCTTTCTCTTCCCGCTCGATACCGCTCATCCCCCTCGGCCCGCCCGGCCCGCCCGCCGCTCCCGTCTGTGGGCGGCGCGCCGTCCGTCAGGTGCCGGGCAGGCTCGCGGCCAGCAGTTCCACGAACCCCACGCCCTCGCGCGCGACCCCGAAGGCCTCGGCGCGCAGCAGGGTCCGCTCGGCCCAGGCGCGGTGCGGTTTGATCTCGTTCATCTTGTTCGTGTACGCCGAGCGCAGCACCCCACCGCCCGTGCGGTCGGGACGCAGGATGTCCTGGGCGTCGCTGTACTCCTCGTGGCTGACGACCGACAGCGCGTGCACGGGCGCCACATGCGAGGGGTGGATGCAGGTCTTGCCCTGCAGGCCGTTGGCCCGGTCCAGCTCGATCTCGCGCAGCAGCCCGTCCATGTCGTGCTCGATCAGCGCCGCCCGCAGTTCCTCGGCCCGGCCGAGGAAGGGGCTCTGGCGCAGCTGCGGCTTGAACATCCGCTCGTGCAGCCGGAAGTACTCCCACACCGGCCCGGTGACGATGAAGCCGGTGCCGTCCGCCCGGCCCAGCACATTGACCACGTCCGCGATCACGGACGCGACGATCTGTACGTCATAGGCGGTCATGTCCGGTGCCCTGCGCAGCCCGTAGGCGGAGCAGAAGTCCGTGACCCCCAGCCGCAGGGCCAGCACCCTCTCGCGATAGGCGTCCAGGGTGCGGGCGATGCCGCGCAGCGTCTCGGCGCGGCTCTCCAGGTGCAGCAGTTCGGGCGATTCCAGCACCGGCATCGCCAGCAGCCGCCGTCCGCAGTCCGCCTCGGTCTTGGCCAGCGCCTCCAGGAAGGGCTCGCCGCGCTTGGCGGTGAACTTCGGCAGCACGAATCCCGACAGCAGCCGCCCGGCCGGTCCGGTGCGCCGGACCAGGTCGCCTATCTGCTCGGGCGTGCGGACCCGTATGAACAGCAGCGGCAGGGCCAGCCCGCTCGCGGCCGCCTCGGCCAGCTCCGCGAACTGCCGTACGAGATTGTCCTCACCGGCCGCCACATCGCCGTCACCGATGGAGTCCTCCAGGCACAGCACCATGGAGACCACTCCGCGTCCGGCCTGTTTGACGATGTCCTCGGCGAGCCGGGGCCGGGTGGCGGGGCTGTAGAGCGTGGCTCCGAGCGCGACCGCGAGCGCGCCGGCCGGGGAGTCGGCGGTGAACTCGGCCGGCTCCTTGTGGAACAACTCGTTCCGGATATCGGGCGCAAGGTGCCCAAAATGACGCATACAACTCCCCGTGTGCAGGCAGGTTCCCGGCGCCCACACGTACTTCCACTGTCTGGATCCGGCCGGTAATCGTACGTGCGGGCAGCAATCGAAAGTTCCCCTGGAGGTGAATATCGCGTAACCCCCGTACCGCACCACAGCGCCCCGGGCCGCGGCGCGCGCCCGTTCCGGCCGCCTTCGGGCCGCGCCGCGCGGGCCCCCGCGTTGTCCGCCCGACCTCCGGGAAGGCAGGATGACGGCATGACGCACGCGATGCTGAAAGGGTCGAACGTACCCCTCGACGCCACGGCGGTACGGGCCGTACTCCGCTGGACCCCCGGCGCCGGCGTCCCCGATGTCGATGCCTCGGCCCTGCTCGTGGGCGCCGAAGGGCGCGTGCGCTCCGATGCGGACTTCGTCTTCTACAACCAGCCCCGGCACCCCAGCGGGCTGGTCCGGCACCTGCCCAAGGTACGGACCGCCGATGCCCTGACCGACACCATCGAGGCCGACCTGTCCGCCCTGGACGCCTCCGTCGACCGCGTCGTCCTCGCCGCCTCCGCGGACGGCGGCGCCTTCGGCCTCGTACGAAATCTGCGCGTGCTGCTGTACGACGCCTCGGCGGCCGGGAGCAAGCCGATCGCCCTGTTCGACGTAGTGCCGGAGACCGGCGAGGAGACCGCCCTGATCTGCGGCGAGCTCTACCGGCGCGCGCAGACCTGGAAGTTCCGCGCCCTGGGCCAGGGGTACGCCGACGGACTGGTCGGACTGGCCACCGAGTTCGGCGTCTCGGTCGACGGGGACGGCGGCGAGAGCAGCGCCGGGAACCACCCGGCACCCGGCACGGACGTCACGCACGGCGGCCCCGGCGCCACCGCCGACCGGCCCGCCGCTTCCCCCGATACCGGCACCGGCACCACCGCCGGACCGGCCGCCGCGAACACGGCGGACGACCAGGACTGGACGCTGCCCGCGCCCCAGGCGCCCGCCGCCTCGGTACCGGACGAGGGCGCCACCCAGCCCGTGCCCGCCGAGCCGCACTCCGCCCCCGAGACAGCACCCCGGCCCGCCGTCCCCGCGCCCGCCGCCTCGCTCACCCCTCCCCCGCCGCCCGCCGCGGCCCCGCAGCAGCCCGCACCGGCCGGAGGGTACGGCTACCCCGCGAACGTCCCCCCGCCGCCGGCTCAGCCCCCGGCGCAGCCCGCGTACGGCTACCCCGGCCCGCCGCCCCAGCAGGCGCCGCCCCAGCCCGCGTACGGCTACCCGCAGCAGGCACCGCAGCACCAGCCGCTACAGGCACCACCGCCGCAGCCCCCGGCGGGCGCGCCGGCCTACGGCTATCCGCAGCAGCCGTTCGTGCCGGACCCGAACTTCGTCCTGCCGCCGCAGGGCCCGCAGTTCCAGCGCCGCTGATCCCTGCGGGCCCGGCCCGCCCACCGTCACATCGGGCGCGGTCCCGCCCCAGAAGGCGGGCCGCGCCTCATACCTTGGTCTTGTAGCCCCGCCCCCACTGGAGCCCCCAGCCGTACAGCCGGTCCAGCTCCGCCTGGAAGCCGTAGACGTACTTCACCTCGCGGCGCACCAGAATCTCGCCCTTGACGTTCTCCAGCATGAAGATCGCGCAGGACCGGGCCTGCGGGGCCCGCTCGTCCAGCCCGATCTCCACCCGTGGGCCGTTGCTGGGATAGAGCGTCACCAGCGCCTGCGTACGGTCGAAGGCGGGGGTCCCGTCGTAGATGTAGACGAAGATCAGCAGCCGCTTGATCTCGTCCTTGTGGTCCATGTTGATGTAGAGCGTCTCGCCGGAGGGCGAGCCGAACCGGTCGTCGCCGCTGAGCTTCACGTACGGCGAGGAGTTGATGTCGCCCAGGAAGTTGCCCAGCGGCTGCACCACTCCCTTGCTGCCGTCCTTGAGCTCGTACAGACAGGCCAGATCCAGATCGATCTTGACCACCGCCGGTCCCTGCGCCTGCACCATCTCCGGCTTGAACAGCTTGCCCGGGTGACGCAGCAGACTGCCCTTGCGCTGACCGCTCTTCGTCCCTATGTCCGAGGTCCGCATCTGCCAGTGCAGATTGACCCTCAGGTGCCCGGTCGCGGCCCCCTGCTTGGTGAGGGAGACGACCGGATTCCGCTTGGTGAGCTCGACTACATATGACGCCCCGCCGTTGTCGAACCTCGGCTCCCCGCCACGCCGCCAGTTCCCCAAGAACGACACAGTGCCCTCCCCATCGATCCCCGTCGACCCATGATCCCGACCCCAACTGCAGCGGGGGGGGGGGGGGGGGGGGGGGGGGGGGGGGGGGGGGGGGGGGGGGGGGGG